>JBEQBT010000268.1:0-4327 GCA_041639705.1 Clostridiaceae bacterium
ACTATACAGAGGCAAATAAAAAGAATAATGTAGAACCCCTCTCTGTCAAATAATTTTGATGATTTCTTAAACATGTTCTTAAATCCCATTGAGAACACCTGGTTTTAAAATCAGACCTTATAATTACATCATGATTTATCACACTATATTTAAATAGTATGGTGGCATTACAGGGTTCAACCACTTATATTTTAATTATAATAATTGTGGTTTCCTACCATTGACATGCCACAAAACCAGTTTTACCTCCCTTCTTTTTTAATATTGTGTAATTTTTGTTATAACTTATTATAGCTGTTGTAACCTTATTATGTAGTTTGTCCAGATTATGGAATATAATACATGGGAGACGAAAAAAAATTGAGCATATTAATTTTGTTTAATACTTTTATAAACCAACATATGGTTTAAGTATCTTACAAAGTTAAGATGCTCATATTTTGCTAATTTTATTCAGTTATATAGGATACTTTTTATAAAATTTCTAAAAACTATTTTTATTGGAAATAATGCTTTAAATATATCCGATTATCATCTTTCAGTATAACCGCTTATGTAAGTATTATTCTATTTTCCCTTATTTAAGTCCTCGATCTTCTGTATTGAAATCCCCTGATAATAATGTTTTAATATTTCATCATATTTTTTACCCGACCTAGCCATTGCATTTGCTCCAAACTGACTAAGTCCAACACCATGACCATTTCCCTTTACACTGAATGTAACATATTTTGAGTCAACCTTAACTGTAAAATCAGCTGAGTTTAAAAGAAAGGACCATCTTATATCAATACCAGTAAATATCTTATCCCCTATTTTTATAGTTTTTACCCTGTTGCCTTCAGTCCTATCCATTATCTTAATTTGAGCTCCAAGATTATTACTTGTAAGCTTTATCTTAGGACTTAATTCCTTCATCTTTTTTATAAATTCCTCTCTTCTTATTACTACAGTTGTTGCATATTTAGGTGAAATTTCCTCACCTATACTCTCTACAGAAACAAGATATGGTATTTTATTATTAAATACATTTATACTGTCCTCTGTTTTTCCTCCACTCGTAGAATGATATTTTATATATTTAGCAAGCTCCCCATTATATACTAGCACCATTCCTTTAGTTGCCTCAACAGCATTTGAAATTCTATTCCAGTAATTTATAGCATTTAATGCATCCCAATTCTTAAATCTTTCCTCCTTGGATATCCATGCCTGGCAGTGTACAGTACTACAGACGTCTGCCCCTGGATATTTATTACACCCTGCCCCTCCAAAATTCTTCATATTTGCAACAGCAAAGGTTCTTGCTGCTATTGCTTGAGCTTTTAATGCTTCTTCTTCAAATAATGCTGGAACTTCTGCAGCCACAACCCCTTTAATATAATCCTCTAAGTTCATCTCAATTATTTTCTTTTGGTCTACATCATAAACCTTAATTTTAAGCACAGTATCAGCTTCAGTACCCATAGGATTTTCTGGTATAACATCAACAAGCTGATTTATTATTCCTGGAATCTTGATTCCAGAACCAACTCCTCCAAGTATAATCAAAGGAATACCAACCATTAATAGCATAATCAATATTATATATATAATTATCTTTTTCAAACCTCCCCCTCCTTTGTATAGGATTCAGGGACAATCCATATATACAATTCTATTTTTATAAACTTCAAAATATGACTGTAGAAAGCAAAGCAATATAAACATTATAATACATATATTCCTTTTATTGCCATAAAATATTTTTTCGAAATAAAATAGAAGCTCTCAAAACTAATTAAAACATGTTTCTATATAAAAATTATTGCCTTGTCATTTTAAACGTAGTGAAGAATCTTAAAGATTCTTAATTACGCTTAAAATGACAAGGCAAGTTATGAAACACGATTATTTAAAAAAACATTTTGAGTCAGCCCCTTAGGTGTCAATCACTTACTCTATCAATTTTTGCTCCCAGTCCCTTTAGTTTACCCACAATATCCACATATCCACGATCCAAGTGGTGTATGTCAAAAATCTCTGTAATACCATCGCCAACAAGTCCTGCAAGGACTAAAGCTGCACCAGCTCTTAAGTCTGTGGCTTTAACCTTTGCTCCTGTAAGCCTACTTTTACCCTCTACAACCGCACTTCTTCCATCAACCTTTATATCTGCACCCATTCTTTTTAACTCTGTTATATGCATAAATCTATTTTCAAATACTGTTTCAGTAATGATAGATGTTCCCCTTGCAATGCTCATTAATGCCATAAATTGGGCCTGCATATCTGTAGGAAATCCAGGATACGGCATTGTTTTTATGTCTACTGCTCTTGGTATTCCACGGGATATAACCCTGACCTTATTTTGTCCCTCTATTACAGTTACACCCGCTTCCTGGAGCTTTGCAATAACTGGTCTAACATGTTCTAAAATCACATTTTCTACAAAAACATCACCCTGTGTTATTGCTGCAGCTACCATATATGTTCCTGCTTCTATTCTATCCGGGATTACCTGATGTGTAGTACTCTTCAAATCCCTAACTCCCTGTATCTTGATTGTGTCTGTTCCTGCACCGACAATATTAGCACCCATACTGTTTATAAAGTTTGATAAATCAACAACCTCAGGCTCCTCTGCTGCATTTTCGATTGTAGTTTCTCCATCTGCAAGTACAGAAGCCATAATTATATTTTCTGTTGCCCCTACTGAAGGGAAATCTAAATATACCTTACAACCTTTTAATTTATTACATATAGCCTCAACATAACCATGACCAAGGCTAACCTCTGCACCTAAAGCAGAAAGTCCTTTAAGATGAAGATCTATTGGCCTTGTTCCTATATTACATCCACCAGGAAGCGAAATTTTCACCCTTCCAAACCTTGATAGAAGTGGACCCATAACTAAAAATGATGCCCTCATTTTCCTTACAAGATCATATGGAGGTTCTATCGAATTTATATTGCCTGAATTAATAGCTATTCTGTTTCGAGTTTTATCAACATCTATTGATGCACCTATGGAATCGAGAACACTACATATAACTTCCACATCATCTAAAAAGGGCACATCCTCTAAAAAGCATTCGGTCGGACATAATAATGATGCTGCTATTATTGGCAAGACTGAATTTTTAGCTGCACTAACCTTTACTTTCCCATTCAAATTTGTTCCACCATTTATTATAATTCTGTCCATACATATTCCTCCATTCATTTCTAATATTCTAGCAGTATTATTGGACTACCTAACCATATGTATGTACAGCCATCAGCCTTGCTATATCTTAATGCTGTGTTCAAATTCACCAATTTTCCCATATATCTTATTTTTTCCCTAATGCTAGAAACATAACCTGAAACACTTACCATTTTGCCATCATCAACTCCCTCTACAAAGCTTGCACTGTTTGATGAAAATATCTTTGCTGCTCTTTCCTTCATTTGTAATATTGATAGTACTCCATCATATTTTCCCTGAATCAATGAAGAAAAGGAGGGTTTTACATTATAGATTGAGAAAGCTTTAGAGATACTCCTCCTTATATTAGTAATATTCACATCATCATTATATTGTGATAATATAACAGAGGCATATATTAAATTTTTGCTCTGCAATTTTTTTGTTTTTATGACCACATTAACCTTTTCATTATTATGTTTTAATGTGGTTGAATCAAAGCTCTCATCAATTTCATACTTTCCAATAAATCCTGAAGCATTAAATAGCTTTTCTGCAGCTGTTTTACAAGTGTCAACTGTTTTAATATTCCCTTTACCTTCTATATCCATTTTTATAAATTCTGCACCTGTTTTATTAAAAATGCTTTTTAAAACTGATGGGTCATCATAACCCCTACTTATCATGTATACAAACAAAATGCATATTATAAACATAATTGTCCCAATAATCTTCTTCATTTCCATCCCTCCCCAATTTCCTATTGGAGATTTTTGACAAAAATTTTGTTTTTTATTCAATTACGTTTTTATTTTTCCCACAAACAAAAGGAAGTAAACAGCTAATTAGACTCTTAATAACCTGTATTTAAATGTATTCAATGCAAAAAAAGCCAAAAATAAAGAAAAGAGGAACCTTAAAATTTAAAAAAATTAAGATTCATCTTTTCTTTTAGTCCATTCAGCAGTATCTACAAATATTGATGCGCTATTATTAGAAAAACTCAAAAACCCATCTGAAACAGAAGCATACTTTTCTCCATCCCTATTCTTTATTTTTATCTCTGATGAAATAACTCCGGATACATATGGAATATGATTTGCCAGAATCTGAATTCTTCCAGAAATAGTATTTATACTTATTGACTCAACTTCATCA
>JBEQBT010000269.1:0-4307 GCA_041639705.1 Clostridiaceae bacterium
GCAGATTTTCAGGAGGTATAACATGAAAAAGATTTTAGTAACAGGAGCTTTTGGACAAATAGGTTCTGAATTAGTTGCTTATATGAGAAACATCTATGGTGCTGACAATGTTGTTGCAAGTGACATAATCAAGAAAGATATTCCCAAAATAGCAGAAGAAGGTCCATATGAAATTGCTGATGTTCTAGACCCAATGCAGATTGCTAATGCAGCAAAGAAGTATAAGGTGGATACTATAATACATCTCGCAGCATTACTTTCAGCAGTTGGTGAAGCAAAGCCTGCTCTTGCATGGAATATAAATATGGGTGGACTATTTAATGTACTTGAAGTTGCAAGGGAGAATAATTATGCTGTATTTACTCCAAGTTCAATTGGATCATTTGGTCCAACAACACCAGTAGACAAAACTCCACAGGATACAATACAGAGGCCAACAACAATGTATGGAGTTACAAAGGTTGCAGGAGAACTTCTATGTGATTATTACTACAAGAGATTTGGACTTGACACTAGGGGAGTTCGTTTTCCAGGACTTATTTCCTATGAAACATTACCAGGTGGTGGAACTACAGATTATGCAGTGCATATTTATTATGATGCAGTAAAGAGTGGCAAGTATACTTCATATATAGACAAAGGAACATATATGGATATGATGTATATGCCAGACGCATTAAATGCAATAGTAACCCTTGTTGAAGCAGACCCAAGGAAGCTTATTCATAGAAATGCATTTAATATTTCAGCAATGAGCTTTGAACCAGAACAGCTTGCAGCTTCCATAAAAAAATATATTCCAAGCTTTGTAATGGACTATGATGTAGACCCAATAAGACAAGCTATTGCAAATTCATGGCCAAATTCCCTTGATGATAGTGCAGCCCGTGCTGAGTGGGGATGGAATCCAAAATATGATATAGATACAATGACAAAGGATATGCTTGATAAATTAAGAATAAAACTAAATATTAAATAGTAATTGACATTCTATTTAGCCTTGCTTTATCAATTTCTAAGATTCACCTTCTATAAGGTGGAGTTTCCACTTTTTGCTTCAGGTGGGGTAGAGTCTCCACCTGAAGTCTCGATGTTCAGCTTTAGCTGAACGAGTTCACTTGCAAGGTTAAAAATTTACCATAATTAAATAACCGTCTTCCATAAGATAGGTTATACTAATTAGCTTTATGAGGGTAGTGTTCCTTTTTAAGCATTTATGTCCAGCTTTAGCTGGACAAGTTCATATAATGTCATATTTGAGAAGTAAAAATTAAGGCTTTTAAAACTTCTATGAAGTTTTAAAAGCCTTTTTGTCTAAGCTTGAGCTGGTGCTGGTGGAACATATACTCTTGTTGCTAGTTCAGCATCAAGATTGTAAAGAGCAGAAGTATCATCCTTTATACGAGAAAGCTTTTTTATTATTGAGTCGAAATTTGCTTCCTCTTCAACCTGCTCATCTATAAACCACTTTAAAAAGCTCATGGTTGCATGATCTCTTTCATCCATTGCAAGGTCTGAAAGGTTATATATTCTCTTTGTAACTATTTGTTCATGAGCATATCCATCTTTAAAAGTTTCTATTACTGAATCATATTCATTTTTAGGCTCATCAAAACTAAAAAGCTTTACTCTTCCATTTCTCTGGTTTATGTAGTCAAAAAATTTCATTGCATGTGCATTTTCTTCCTGGGTTTGAACCTTAAAAAAGTTCGCAAAACCAGGTAAATCCTGTGATTCACAATATGCAGCCATTGCAAGGTAAAGCTGTGCAGAATAGAACTCATATTTTATCTGTTCATTAATAGCATTGTTTAGAGACTCACTAATCATAATAACACCTCCGTGTATTTAGTATTTCCGTTTTTTATATAAGTATTAATATATCTGCTATCTAAATATTACCATGATATGCTATAATATGCAATAATTTGTCGAACGAAATAAGAGTGCCAGCCAGATGAGATTTCATCAAATTTCATAATCTCATCTGGCTGGCACCTATGGCACTTACTTATATACATAATAAAGATAATCAGGTTCCCAATCCGACCATGCCTCATAATCCTTTTCCTTTAACTTCTCAATAAGCTCTTTGTCCTCTGGTAATACAGATGTGATAGGTCCAGGAAGGTTTTTATCCTTTAGATTTACCAGAAGGTAGTTCATAAAAGTATCAATTCCTTCAAAGGAATCATCAACACATTCAAAATAAGGATCACCCTTTAACAAATAAATCCCTCTAAAACCATTTACAGTAATGAGAGTGTTATTCCTTTTAAATTCATTATATAGCTCAAGGGTTGGTTCCTGAAACATAAATGCAATTGGAAGCAAATTATTTCTCTTTTTAAAATATGGAAGCTTTACAAATTCCTCATATCCAATGTCCCATGCGTTTACCTCAAAATCACTGGATTTAAAATTAATATTTGCTTTTTCAAAGTCCTTTGAAACTATTAAAAACTTTTTTTCAAGCTTAAAATTCATTTTGCTCATTAAGGTTATGCTTTCAACATTAGTAATATGAGTTCCAAAACCTATCTTATTAATTTTACCATTGGACATTTCGTCCTTAGCAAGGTTGAGAAGATATTCGCTAATTCCCCTTGCAATTTTCAATCCTCTATAATCCTTATGTACTCTGAGTCCTTCAAGCCATCCTGTACTCTCAGGAAGTATGGTATATTTACCAACACCAACAACCTTGTTTTTTTCTGAATCAACTGCTCCAAGGAAAAAACCATTATCATCTACCCATTTATGAAAAACAACAGGAAGGTAATCACATCCATCCCATATATCCTTAGAAATATCAATGATATCATCATAATCCTCATGTACAAGCTTTCTATATTCAATCATTTTATCTCTTCCTTTCATTTTCTAAAACATATTATAACATTATTTGCATTACAGTAAATTAAGTATTTGTAAAATTTTTATCAATTTCTAAGACTCCACCTTCTATAAGGTGGAGTTTCCACTTTTTGCTTCAGGTGGGGTAGAGTCCCCACCTGAAGTCTCGATGTTCAGCTTTAGCTGAACGAGTTCACCAAATATACCAACACTTCCCCAGATAAGCATGGATATAATAATTTGTATTTTTGATTTCATATTTCATATACTCCTTTATTTCTGTATAATGAACTCTAAAATATTATGACCTCTTTGAGATAAGTTGTCAAATAACCTTTGTACTTGAATCGGAATACTTAGTATATGTCCCTTAACTCAATAACATCAAAAGATGCATAATTTTGAACTAAGCTGCTTATTAGATATAAATTCCACCAAGCATAAAATATATTTAAAACTACAAGGACATATGGTATAATGTGCATTAAAGGAAAAACAATGCTTTTTAGTATTTATATTCTCCGAGCTGAAATATCTAAAAGAAATCATGATATGAAGCCGTTAGGGTGCATCTGGAAACGGGTGTGCCTCCCAGTGTGGAAAGGAGGCAGATAGATGTTTTTTGTTAAAACACCTGGTCTGTAGGTGTTTTTTTGCATTTTTTGGATTTGACTTTACCAAGGAGGGCTTTAAAATTATGGGATACTTTATGGATGCCTTTGCAACAGCATTTAAGCTGCTATTTTCTTTTGACCCTGAAATTTACGGTATAATACTCCTTTCATTAAAAATCTCTGTAATTTCTGTAATAATAAGCGCAGTTATAGGGATTCCCCTAGGGTCATTAATATCTTTTAAAAAATTTTACGGCAAGTCTCTAGTCATAAACATTATTAATACTTTTATGGGAGTGCCTCCTGTATTAATTGGCCTTGTGGTATACATACTACTTTCAAATCAATTTGGAATATTCGGCTCATTAAGACTGCTGTTTACCCAAACTGCCATGACTATTGCACAGGTTATGCTTGCAGTACCTATTGTTTGCGGCTTGACAATTTCCGCAACACATGAGACTGACATTATAATTCACAAAACTGCAGTAAGTCTTGGAGCTACCCCCATACAATCTGCTTTCACTGTTATAAAGGAAGCAAGGTACGGTATCCTGTCTTCAATCATAGTAGCATTTGGCAGATTAATGGGAGAGGTTGGAGCTGTTATGATGGTTGGAGGAAACGTCAGATATCAAACAAGGGTCATGACTACTGCTATTGCTATGCACAAAGGCATGGGAGAATTCGAACAAGCCCTCGCATTAGGTATAATTCTGCTTATGCTTTCATTTATCATTAATTTTGGGATTGACTACTTTCGTTCAAGAAATGGGGGCGCTAACTGATGGAATACATATACAGAGTATCTGAATTACATAAAAAATATGGAGACAA
>JBEQBT010000270.1:0-4257 GCA_041639705.1 Clostridiaceae bacterium
TTTGTGTCAGATATGATTCTGACTTCAACTCCATCTTCCCTTCTTACAACATTTCCAATCCTGTAATCTTTTTCAAGATCTATAAGAGCATTCTCAGGTATAATTGCACTCCAAATCTTTCCTTTAATCTCATTAAGAAGATTTTCAGGCTGATCCTTTCTTATAAGCTGTCCTTCCTTTAAAAGTATAACTTCCTTTGCGATATATTCTATATCAGAAACAATGTGAGTTGATAGGATTATTATTCTATCGCCTGATATCTGGGAAATAAGATTTCTGAATCTTATTCTTTCCTTTGGGTCTAATCCAGAGGTTGGCTCATCTAAAATCAATATTTTAGGATCATTTAATAGTGATTGAGCAATTCCAAGCCTCTGCTTCATTCCACCGGAAAAAGTTCCAATTTTCTTATCTGACTCATTCTCCAAATTTACTATTTTAAATAATTCCATGGACTTTTTTGATGCCAAGTCTTTATCAAGCCCTTTAAGTGCGGCTATATACATTAAGAATTTATAAGCAGTAAAATTCTTATAAAAACCACATTCCTGTGGAAGATAGCCTAAGAGTTCTCTATACCTTTCATCTAACTTATTTTTATCTTGATCATCAACCATAATTTTTCCTTCAGTTGGCTCTAAAACATCTGCAATAATTCTGAGTAGAGTAGTTTTTCCAGAACCATTAGGACCAACTAGCCCGTATACACCTTCAGTTAGTTCTAATGAAAAATCCTTCAATGCTTGTTTGTATACGTATTGTTTTGATATTCCATCAATTTTTAACTTCATCTAAAACACTCCTTTCAAAGAAACTACTACCTCTTTGTGAATAGCTTTTTATTTGTATTATCATGAGAATGATTCCAATTATTGTGAGTACAGCATAAACTGTTATATTAATTCCAATTAACCTATCCATAATCTTCTTTTGGGTAAGTACAGCCATTATTAAAACCATCCATAGGCCTGTAAATATGCCAGCCACATAGCTCCCCCTCATCTTACTAACAAATATTAATCCTATTCCAGAAATGACAGTAAATGGAGCCAGCCACATGAGGGTTATTCTCAATAGCAAAATACCACTGTTAAAGTATACAAGAACTATTGATAACATTGTGTTTAAAAGTATATTGTATATACAAATAATTACCAGTCTCGAAAACATTAATTCTCCAATGGATATTTTACAGGAAAGCTCCAGTTCAATTACACCATCTTCTCGCCCTCTGAATATTTCAATAATTCCAAGTATAAATGGGATGGGTGCCAGGAGTACTGCAGAAATATATGGATTCCTGCTATTTATGATGCTTCCTCCATTCATCCATATAGAATAGGCTCCAAGAATAAATAATGTAAAGCTTATAAGCCAATAGGTACTGCTCATAAAACCTATTTCTCTTGATGCTATCTTAAGCAAATCTAATATTTTAGTTCTCCTCTTTTTCCTTGGAACAAGTCCTCTTAGATTATCTATAGTATTATTTATCTCAGATTCTGATGGCATTTTAACTACATAACATTCCAGATTATTAATAATTTTATTAATATCCTCAGTAAACTCAAAATCCTGTCTCTCCTTCATCAACCTTCTCACCTTCCTCTAGAATGTTTTTAAGTTTATCCATCCCCTGCTTTAATCTTGATTTCACTGTTGATTCGTTTGTATCCATAACTACCGCGATATCCTTTATCTTCATATCATGATAAAACCTAAGTATAATTGCATCCCTCTGATATACAGGAAGCTCTATAAGTGCTTTTTTAATTTCATTTTTCTTTGACATACGTGAGATAAACTCAACTACATTTTCACCTTCATCAACCATATCTTCATCTGTTTCAATCATCTCTTTATAACTTCTATAGCCCCTGCCCTTAAAATAGTCTTTTACTGTATTTACAGCTATCTTAAAAATCCAATTTTTAAAATTACCTATTTTATTATCAAATCTTTGAATTGACTTTAACATTTTTACAAACACTTCCTGTGTAAGATCATAGGAGGTATGGTACTGACCTGTACTCCTATATATGTATAAAAAAATCCCTTTATAATATCTATTTACAAGTACCTCCATTGCAGCCTGACTTCCATCCAGTATCTCATTAATGAGTTGTATTTCATTCTGCACTATAGCCACCGCCCATTCATTATTAAAAACGAAATGACATTGAAAAAAGTTTTAAAATTTTACAATTTAAAAAACAATTTTATATTAATATCATTTTTATCTTACCATATTAAATCATGAATATGATGCTAAGTACACCTTTAAATGTAGCCTAAACAGCATTATATAAAGAATGCGTCGCAAGCAAATGTGAAATCTCATAATCTCATGTGAATAATCTCATGTGGGTGGCACCAATGGCTGTGTCATTCTGAACGTAGTGAAGAATCTTCCCATAGGTACCCTTTAAGATTCTTCACTACGTTCAAAATGACATGTGGTAGGGGCGAACAGTGTTCGCCCCTACATTACCACACATATGTAATAAGTCCTATGGCAAGTCATATGGCTGCCACTTATGACACTGATACTAAATATTCAAGAATATCTTGAAAAACCTAAAAAAACAACAGGATAAAATCATATTATCCTGTTGTTTGCATAATAAAAATTATTTACTTTTAATATACATTGTTTAACCACATTTTGAAAAGCCGCAGTTTGGACATATAACACATCCATCCTGGTGGGTTATTGCACCTTTACATTCTGGGCAAATAGCTACACCAATATTACCCTTTGGTACAGGTATTAAATCCTCATCAGGTAGATGGGTTCCTGCAATTTCAACATCTGCTGTTGGAGTGATTTTTCTAATTTTCTCTATAGTCCTTGCAATAGCATCAGGACAGGATAATACCTTAATATCACTGTTATTGGATTTTTGTCTCAACGTAGAGTGACATCTAATACCCTTCAACTGCTCAACAATCTCGCTAACTTCCATCCCACTTCTCAATCCTATCGAAATAAGTCTTGAGGTTGCTTCTGACTGAGAAGGGCATCCCCCTGCCTTGCCAACATTTGTGAATACTTCACAAATACCATTATCATCATAATTTACAGTTATATATAAGTTTCCGCAGCCAACTCTTACCTTTTCAGTTATTCCTTTTGTTACCTCAGGTCTTTGCCTTGCTTGTGGTTTTTCTTCAACTTCAACTACTTTATCTTTCACTTGAGCTCCAACATTTAGTACCTGGCCCTCTCTACTTCCATCTCTATATATTGTAACTCCTTTACATCCCATCTTGTATGCAAGTTCATATACTTCTTTTACCTCATCAATAGTAGCTTCATTTCTGAAATTAACTGTTTTTGATACTGCATTATCAGTATGCTTTTGGAAAGCAGCCTGCATTTTAATATGCCATATTGGGCTAATATCATGTGCAGTTACAAATACTTTCTTTATATCATTTGGTATTTCATGAATGTGGGATAGTGTCCCTTCATCGGCAATCTTAACCATTAAGTCTTTATTGTATAATCCTCTAGCTTCAAGCACTTCTTTAAAGTATGGGTTAACTTCAACCAATTTATCATTATCCATTACATTCCTAACAAATGCAACAGCAAAAAGTGGTTCTATGCCTGAGGATACTCCTGCAATGATACTTATTGTACCAGTTGGAGCAATAGTAGTTGTAGTAGCATTTCTAATTGGTTCCCCATCCTTATAAATACTTTTTTCAAACTCTGGGAAGGCATCTCTAACCTTTGCAAGCTTTCTTGATGCATCCTTGGACTTGTCGTTTATAAATTTCATTACTTTATCAGCAAGTTCAACTGCTTCATCTGAGTTATATGGAATTCCAAGCATTATTAGTAAATCTGCAAAACCCATAAGTCCTAGCCCAATTTTTCTTGTCTGCTTTGTTCTCTCATCAATTGCCTTAAGTGGATATTGGTTAACATCTATAACATTATCAAGAAAGTGAACTGAATCATAAACTGTTTCTTCAAGTCGTTTATAATCAATAAGCTTCTTTCCATTCTCCTCCCTAATCATCTTTACAAGATTTATAGAGCCAAGATTACAGCTTTCATAAGGAAGCAGAGGCTGCTCACCACATGGGTTAGTACTTTCTATTTCTCCAAGTTCTGGAGTTGGATTATCTCTATTCATTCTATCAATAAATACTACTCCAGGCTCTCCATTATTCCATGATTTATTAACTATTAGCTCAAATACCTCTCTAGCAATAAGCTTTCCCTTAACCTCTTTTGAATGTGGG
>JBEQBT010000271.1:0-4247 GCA_041639705.1 Clostridiaceae bacterium
TTTCTTTAAGTAATACTTATGTCCTTCAAGAGATGATTAAAAATAAATATATGAAAAAAATATTGGAAGATATATTTGAACCACTTGGTCTAATTGAGAAAAATGAAACTGGTATTAGTTTAACTGACTGGGGTAGAAAGGTTTTTGAACACTATAGTCACAATATGCTAGAAGAATATAATGCCATGATAGATGAATGTTGGGATAATTATGACAAGGGTAACTTTCAGGAAGCCTTTGAAACAGCTATATCCATTATTAGCGTAGCAGGCACTATATTAGAGGCATATAATATTATTGGGTGCGTTCATATAAGAAAGGGAGAATATAATAAAGCAAAGGACGTATTTATGTATGCAATTAAACTTTATGAAGAAAAAATGGGTGAAACTAATAGTAATTGGAGTATGTCCTTGGAAACCTACATATCAATGTATTATAATGTTGGCTTGTGTAATTTCTATACTAGTAATTTTATTGTGGCACTCCATACATTTAATACTATAAAGAAGACTCTCCCTTATAAATTAGAAAGCCTGGAGATGATTATGTCTTCAATTAAAAAAATGATAATAATACAATAACATATTACTAAGTGAAAAGGATATTCCATTTTAAAAGACGGATAAAATTGGATATTTGCAACTTAATAGATAATGCAGCATATATAGCAAAATGCAATTCTACTTAAGAAAATAAGTATATAATTGCTTTAGATAAAATTGCTTTTGGGGATGTATACAGAGAACTTAAGTAAATCGCAGCTATATTCAGCTTTTCAAAGAGTCACAAATTAATACTTCCATTGACAATTCGATTTATTTTGCATACAATAGAATAGTTGTTTAGAGTAGGGTATTTTATGTGAGAAGGAACTCATTATTAAATTTCTATAATAATGGTTCCTTTTCTTTGGTAGATTTACACATGTAGAATAAGGGTATTCTATAAGTGTAAATCTATAACTAAGTACCCTATTAAATTTCTTGGAGGGATAAGTATGAATGAATTTTTTAGAGATGATATAAGGAATATTGCAATAATTGCACACGTTGACCATGGCAAGACAACACTAGTTGATGGAATGCTAAGACAGAGTGGTATATTTAGAACTAATGAAAAGGTTGAAGAGAGGGTAATGGATTCAAATGACCTGGAAAAGGAAAGAGGAATTACAATACTTGCAAAAAACACTGCAGTTTCATATAAAGGAACTAAAATAAATATTGTAGACACTCCCGGACATGCTGACTTTGGTGGGGAGGTTGAAAGAGTATTAAAAATGGTTGATGGAGTTGTTCTTCTTGTTGATGCATTTGAAGGACCAATGCCACAAACAAGATTCGTATTAAAAAAGGCACTAGAACTTAAATTACAGCCTATAGTAGCTATAAATAAAATTGATAGACCTGATGAAAGGTCACATGAAGTTATAGATGAAACCTTTGAATTATTTATGGAGCTGGGAGCTACTGATGAACAGCTTGATTTTCCAATTGTATACGCATCTGCAAGGGATGGTATTGCTAAATTTGAATTGGATCAGGAGTCCAGTGACTTAATGCCTTTGTTTGAAACTATTATCAAATATGTTCCAGCTCCTGTTGGATATATTGATCAACCACTTCAAATGTTAGTTACAACAATTGATTCAAATGAGTACGTTGGAAGAATAGCAATAGGCAAGATTCAAAGAGGTACTATAAAGAAGAATCAACAGATTGCTATATGCCAATCAGATGGAAAATTTAGAAATTCAAAGGTAGTTACACTTTATACATTCAATGGCTTAAAAAGGGAAGAAGTTGAGGAGGCAAGGCTTGGGGATATTGTGGCAGTTTCAGGAATACCAGATATTAATATAGGTGAAACTATTGCAGACCAACAAAATCCTGAGGCGCTTCATTTTGTAGATATTGATGAACCTACAATATCAATGACCTTTAGCGTAAATAACAGTCCACTTGCAGGCAAGGAAGGGGATTATGTTACTTCAAGACATTTAAGAGAAAGATTAATGAAAGAACTTGATACAAATGTAAGTATGAGAGTTAAGGAAACTGAATCCACTGATGCCTTTGAGGTAGCTGGAAGAGGAGAACTTAGTCTTTCAATTCTTATCGAAACAATGAGAAGAGAAGGCTATGAGTTCCAGGTATCAAAGCCAAAGGTTATATACAAGGATATAGAAGGAGTAAAAAGTGAGCCTATAGAACTTTTAACTATTGATGTTCCAGAGGAATTCATGGGAGTTGTTATGGAGAAGCTTGGACAAAGAAAAGCTGAAATGATAAATATGACTTCGGCAATAAATGGATATTTAAGACTTGAATTTAAGATTCCTTCAAGATCCCTGATTGGATATAGAAATGAGTTTTTGACAGATACAAAGGGAAATGGAATAATGAATCATAATTTCTACGACTATGAACCTTTTAAAGGTGAAGTTGAGGAGAGAAACAGAGGTGCACTCGTAGCATTTGAAGCAGGTGAAGCTGTAATCTACGGATTGTATAATGCCCAGGATAGGGGAATATTATTTATTGGTGCTGGTACTGAGGTTTATCCTGGAATGATTGTTGGAATGTGCTCAAGAAGTGAAGATATTGAAGTAAATGTATGTAAAAGGAAGCAGGTTTCAAACATGAGGGCAGCAGGAACAGATGAAGCAATGAGACTTACTACACCACCTGACATGACACTTGAAAAATGTCTTGAATTCATCACTAGTGATGAATTAGTTGAGGTAACACCAAAGAATATTAGAATGAGAAAAAAGTATCTTGACCATAACACCAGAAAGAGAATGGCTTCAAAGGGAAAAGAAAATAATTAGTCTTATTGTAAAATGTACCTTTTAATAATATAATTTATAAATAGAGAGAATTTTTTATATAAGTTGGTGGGTTTATGGGTGAATATAATCTGATAACTAGAAAAAGAAAGAAAGCTGTCGCTGTAGTATTATTCATTCTATTAATACTAATTGCAGCAGCAGTAGTATCCTTTGTTTCATTTAAAAATTTTATTGTAAAGCCTGCTTCAGCTTCGAGTACTGAGTTAGCCTATAAAGTAGAAAAAGGTGCAACTAGTTCAAGCATAATAGCTGGCCTTTACGACAATGGACTGATAAGTAATAAGCTTTTCGCAAAAATATATGTAAAGCTTAATATAAAGAAGTCACTTAAGGCAGGAGAATATAAATTTAATAAATCAATGACGCCAAAATCTATATTCGAGGAACTTCAAAAGGGTGCTCGGGATTTAGATGTTATAAAGGTAACCTTTCCTGAGGGTTATAATATAAAACAGATAGCAAAAACTCTTTATGATAAGGGATTAATATCAAATGAAAAGGCATTTATTAATGAAGCCCAAAATGGTGAATTCGGATATGATTTCCTAAAAAATATACCTGATGATAGACCAAGTCGTCTTGAGGGGTATTTGTTTCCTGATACCTATGAATTTAAAGCAGGAACTACAGAACATGAAATAATAAATAAAATGCTTGGAAGATTTCAAGAGATATTTTATACTGAAATCTCAGGCAAGTTAGAAAACAGAAGCCTTGACGAATTTATTATTATGGCTTCAATAGTTGAAAGGGAAGCAAGGGTTGAGTCAGAGAGACCTATTATTGCAGCTGTGTTTTATAATAGATTAGAGTTAAATATGCCCCTTCAATCCTGTGCAACCATACAATATATACTAGGGTATAACAAGGAAAAACTTCTATATGATGACCTTGAGATTGAATCTCCATATAATACCTATAAATATGCAGGCCTTCCTGTGGGACCAATTTCCAATCCTGGTAGGAATTCAATAAATGCTGCATTGAAACCAGCGGATGTGGACTACGTATACTTTGTACTGAAGGCTTATAATGGTGATGGAAGTCACGATTTTGCAAAGAATTATAATGATTTTTTAAAGTATAAAAATCAACTAAAGTAGTAAATTAATACTATATGAGAATTAATACATGGATAAAGTTTTAATTTCCATGTATTAATTTTGTATGGGGAGGTAAATATGAGTAATATAGCCCATGATTATATAGAAGAATATATTAGAGGGTTAATTCCGGAAAAACAAGACCATATTAAAAGTATGGAGGAATATGCAAAGGAAAAAAATGTCCCAATTATCCATCCGGAAGTTGGTCAGTTTTTAAAGGTTTTAATCAAATCCCATGGTGTTAAGAAAATACTTGAGGTTGGAACTGCAATAGGATACTCTGC
>JBEQBT010000272.1:0-655 GCA_041639705.1 Clostridiaceae bacterium
CCCGGGAAAAATCATGTATTCAGTAGTACTTCTGATAACATATATTATCTGAAGGGTGTCCTAAAAAATAGTCAAGACATAGTATATAGACATTTTTACATTGGAAACACAGATAGAAATATTTATCTGGTGTATTTAGATGGAATGATTGAAAAAAATCTTGTAGAGGACCAGATAATTAAACCCATAATGAATGGGACAAGAAGTATTAAAGGTATTGATGAAATAAATATCAATATGATTCAAAATAATATGATATCAGCATCCCAAATTACTGAAATGAAATATATTGAAGATTTAATACTAGCTTTATTATCTGGAAATACACTAGTATTCATAGATGGTATAGACTTTGGACTATCAGTAGGAAGCAAGGGTGCTAACAAACGAAATGTAGGAGTTACCACAACTGAACAGACAGTAAGGGGTCCACAGGAGGGCTTTATTGAGGATATGGGAATAAATATTACTCAAATAAGAAGAAGAATTAAAGACCCTAATCTTTCTGTTGAAATATTAAAGGTTGGAGAGAGAACACATACTGATGTTGGGATTGTTTATCTTACTGGGGTAGTAAATCCGGACATAGTAACAGAAATAAAAGGTAGAATTAGTAAGATTAAAATTGATGGGATTTTTGGAAGTGCTCAGCTTG
>JBEQBT010000272.1:665-4241 GCA_041639705.1 Clostridiaceae bacterium
GATTGAAGAAAATAAATTGACTCTAATACCTCAAATAATTTCTACAGAAAGACCGGACAAAGCAGCAGCAAACATACTTGAGGGAAGAGTTGTAATAATAGTAGATGGTACACCATTTGTACTGATTGTGCCTACTACCTTAGCCATTTTATTAACCAGTCCAGATGATTATTATGAAAGAGCAATTATAGCTTCAATAATAAGAACTCTTAGATATTTAAGCTTTTTTTTAGCAACAACTTTACCTGGTGCATATCTGGCATTTACTTCATACCATCCGGGTATGATTCCAACTAAGCTTGCACTTTCAATAACAGGAACAAGAGTAGGCTTGCCCTTCCCTGTATATTTTGAATTATTACTGATGGAGATAGCCATTGATTTACTTCATGAGGCTGCACTAAGACTGCCAAAACCAATAGGACCAACAATAAGTATTATTGGTGGTATTATTTTAGGTCAGGCAATAGTTCAAGCAGGTATTGTAAGCCCAATTATAGTGATTATTGTATCCATGACGGCAGTTGCATCATATACACTACCGGTGTATTCCTTTACTCAAAGTACAAGGATAATAAGGTTTTTGATGATATTTGCAGCATCAGTTTTAGGATTATATGGAATAATAATTGCATGGATTAACTTGATTATTCATTTTGCATCCCTTGAGAGTTTTGGAGTTAGATATTTAGGGGATTTTTCTCCAATTAGTCTTCAAAATATTAAGGATACCATAATAAAAGTACCTCAAAGTTTAATGAAAAACAGACCCAATGTTTTGTCAGATGTTGATACTATTAGACAAAGTTCAGGGAAAAATAAAAGGAGTAAAAGATGAAGGGAAAACTGAAAAGCATAAATATGTTCTCAATACTTGTTCAGGGATTAGTTGGAATAAGAATCCTATCCCTTCCAAGAGACGTTATAAAATATGCAAAAGGTGATGCCTGGATATCTATGATTATAATGTATGGAATAACCCTAGTGACAGCCTATACCTTATACTGGATTTCAATGCAATATAAAGAACTGAATATTGCACAAATAAATATTGCAGTTCTAGGAAAGTTTTTTGGAAGACTCCCATTAATTTTAATTATGCTTTATTGCACTGTAACAATTGGATTATCCTTAAGACTGTTTACCTATAGCATTATGATGTTTCTTCTGGATAAAACACCAATTATAGTAATAATGTCATTGATGTTGATTTCAGGTGTATACTGCCTGAAAAAAGATATAAAAACCCTGAGCATTGTAATGGATGTTTTACTTCCATTTGTATTAGTATCCATTATAATTTTAATAATTCTGCCTTTGAAATTGGCGGACCCTGGGAATCTCCTGCCTGTACTTCATAGAGGAATAAAGCCCGTTATAATAGGTGCACTTCAGATTGTGGACCCGATGCTGGCAATTGGCATAATTGCATTTATTATGCCATATTTTGAGGAAACAAAATCCATTAAGAAATATATTTTTTGGGCTATTACAGTTTCTTCTATTGTTTATTTATCAATAATAGTAATATGTTTAATGGTATTTGGTACTAAAGAGATTAATTATATTTTATTCCCCACCCTAACCCTAACAAAATCAATACAGGTTAAATCCATGATTTTTGAAAGAGCAGAAAGTTTTTTTATGGTTTCGTGGGTACCAATTACTTTTACAACCATATTGATTTATTATTTGGCAAATACACTATGCTTAAAGTCATTACTAAATATTAAAAAAGATAATATTATAATATATGGACAATTACCAATATTTTTAGCAATAGCCCTATTTTCAGAAAACATTGTGGAACTATTCAAATATCTTGATTATAATGCAGTTTTTGGTATCTTAATAAACTTTTTATATCTTCCCTTGATTGCTTCTGCGGTATATTTTAAGGTAAGGAGGAAAAAACAAAAATGATATTTAGAGTGAAAAGGCAATGTTTAATATTATTAATAATACTAAGCACTACTATTATGTCAGGATGCTGGGATTACTTTGAGATAGAGCAAAGAGGTTATGTTCTGGGAGTTGCAATAGATAAGGTATCTATTATTGATAAGGATGTAGAGGGTGAAACAGCTTATAGTAGAAAACTTGAAACAATGTCTGTTGAGGAGGGTAAACCTAAATATGCATATACAGTACAATTTCCTATCATAGCCAGAGCCCAGACCAAACCAACAGGTCAGGGAGGTGGTAATGGAGGTGCTAAGAAAAGGGTATGGAATCTTACAGTGACGGGAAATTCCTTTTTTGAGGCAGAGAGGGAATATTCAACAAGAACAGATTATCCTCCATTTTTTGAACATATTCAAGCAATAGTTATTAGTGAGGATGTAGCAAGAAAGGGAATTATCCAGCCATTAGATATGTTAATCAGAGATTCTGAAATGAGAAGAAGAATGAAGGTATTTATTACACCTGGTGAAGCGCGCAAGCTGCTAGATGTAGAACCCCAGATAGACGACTATTCCTCAGTGTATATGGCAAGCCTTTCAAACAATATCGAAAAAACCTCCAGAATAGTCCATAAAACTGAGCTGGGGGAAATGGCAAAGAACCTGCATGCTAATAGATCCTTTCTTCTTCCAAGAATAATAGCTAATGGTGAAGAGGTAAAATATGCAGGAGGAGCTGTCATTAAGGAAGGAAAAATGCTTGGCTGGATAGATGAGCTTGATTCAAACTATACAAAATGGGCTGCAGATTTAGTTAAGGGAGGTACAATTGTAACCCCTATGCCTGATCACCCTGGTGATTTAATAACCCTTGAGATAAATAAGGTAGATACTAAGGTTAAACCAGAGGTTTTTGATGAGGAAATTACATTACACATAAAATCTAAAGCAAAGGTTAATATAGCTGAAGAATTCAGGGATGAATTTTATAATACCTTCACAGAGGAGTTTGTGAATAAATCTGAAAAAGCTGCTGAGGAGAAGGTGAAAAAGGAAATGAAGGATACTATAGAATACATTCAAAAAGAATATGGAGCAGATGTGTTTTTCTTCTCTTCTGCAATGGAAAGGTATGCCCCAGATACCTGGGATAATGTAAAGGATAACTGGGATGAGGTTTTCAGAGATGTTAAGATTGATGTTGATGTTGAAGTAGAAATAGTACACAGGGGAACGATAAAATAAGATAAAAATCTATTGACAAAGGTTAGGTAACAGAATATAATGATAACATACTAAACATATATGTATTCTATATTTTATTATATTTATTTGAAAGGATAGTGAAGGTATTATGGAAGGCAACATGAATATTGAAACTTTACTAATACACGGAGGAATTGATGGGGATAAAGAGACAGGTGCTGTTAATGTTCCTATTTATCAAACCTCAACATATAAGCAAGTATCTCTTGGAAAGAATAGTGGCTATGAATACTCAAGAACTGGAAATCCAACAAGACATGCACTAGAAACCTTAATCGCAAATCTTGAAGGTGCTAAATATGGTTTTGCTTTTGCCTCAGGAATGGCTGCTATTACAGCAGTAATAAGCCTTTTTAAAAGCGGAGATAAAATCATTATTTCAAGTAATGTTTATGGTGGTACATTA
>JBEQBT010000273.1:0-4220 GCA_041639705.1 Clostridiaceae bacterium
AGTTTTCATATCTTTCTTCTCCTAAGCCTCTTGCATAACCCTGATAAACTATTGATGAATCCACAAACCTGTCGCATATAACCATTTTACCCTTATCAAGGGCAGGGATAATTGCTTCATACATATGCTGAGCTCGTGCAGCAGCATATAGCAAAGCCTCACAAACTGCACCCATTTCTATATTTTCAGGATCCAGTATTAGCTCTCTTATTTTTTCACTTATAGGTGTGCCTCCTGGTTCCCTTGTTATTAAAACATCATAACCTAATGAATTGAAATACTCCTTTAATAAACCTACCTGTGTTGTCTTTCCTGATCCATCTGGACCTTCAAATGTAACAAATATACCTTTCATATTCCCCTCCTATAATAAAGCCACATCTATATACTCCGCCGCTTTGTCCGACAAACCATTTATATGTATGCCACAGTTTTTATAAAAATATATTTTTTCAATAATCTCAGATGTTATTATTTCACCTGGAAGTAAAATAGGTATCCCTGGTGGATAGGGTGACACCATTTCACTACTTATCATTCCTGCAGCATCCCTTAATTTCACTTTTCCTTTGGAGCTGTAGTATGCAGTTCGCATGCTTATGCCAGGTTTGAAGCTTTTTACTCTAGTTTTCTCTAGCCTACTGCTATCTAGCATCCCAGGGGACATACCACTGTCTCCAGAGTCCTTTTTCCCCTCAATCGGCACAATTGCTGGCTTCACCCTACTCGTTGAGCCATTTGATGCTCTAGTTAGCATACCTTCATCCTTCGCCACCTCAGGCGAATCAACACTCACATCCTCGTAGCTCTTTACTATCTCAATGGGTATTGCCCCAGTGTTCCCTGTCCACAAAGAACCACTTTTCACATACCCATCTGCTATTTCAGCTAAAGCTTCGTAAAGCCTTTCAAAGGACTCCCTATGGTTTCCTATACTCGTTAGGGCTACTATATTGTTTACATCCGACATTTCAACCTGTAGTCCATACTTTTCTCTTAATATGCAATCAAGCTTGACTCCTCCAATCGGAGATTTTATAACAAGCTTTGTGGGGTCCATATCAAAAATATTCCCTCTGGACATGTGCTCAGTTCCAAGAACCTCACAGAATGGTATTTTTGAAATTTTATTCTTAAATGTAGATATATTTTCTAATAGCTCATCTATTAATTGTGAACCTCTCTCCTCCATTATATACCTTGCAGCATCCATTGAGGCTAGGAATACATATGAGGGGCTTGTACTCTGAAACGTTCTTAACATAAACTCTATTCCTGTCACCTCAACATTCCCAACATTAAGCAGTGCCGTCTGAGTCAATGCTGGAGTTGTTTTATGGAGGCTTGTAACTGACACATCTGCCCCACATTCCATTGCCCCCTTTGGAAGCTTTGAGCTAAAGTAGGAATGGGCTCCATGGGCTTCATCAACAAGCACAAGTATGTTTCTTTTATGAGCTTCCCTAACAATACTCTCTAAATCCATACATGTCCCATAGTAGGTTGGATAGGTAAGCACTATTGCCTTAGCATCACTGTTTTCATTCATTGTTCTAATAGCCTCTTCAACACTCAGGGATACCGCAATGCTAAAATCCTCCAGTATGGAAGGATTTATATATGCGGTTTCCAAGTCCCCTAAAAGGCAGGCTGTAAATACTGATTTGTGACAGTTCCTCTGTATTATTATTTTGTCACTTGGTTTAGTGACTCCTAAAATCATACTGTATATTCCTGAGGTGCTTCCATTTACTAAAAAGTAGCTCCTATTTGACTTAAACGCTCTTGCAGCAGCCTGTTGAGCCTCTAAAATCATCTCCTCAGGCATGTGAAGATTATCAAGCCCGGTTACCTCTGTATTATCTATTTTATATAAATTATCCTGAATCCAGTTTAATTCCTCAAAACCTCTACGATTATTTTTATGTCCAGGCATATGGAAGGAGACAACTCCCTCCTCTATATATTTTTTCAAGCCCTCGATTATGGGCATAGTGTTCAACATTATCAACTCCTTAGGAAAGGATGTATTTAATCTAGTGTGCATTGTATATGAAGAATGGGTAACAGAAAGATCCTTCAGTCGTACCTCCTTCAGGATGACAGGTCTCGAATGCGAACTGATTGTCACCAACGGGAATGTGAAGCGCCTGTCACCCAGCGGGACATTTTGTCATTCTGAGCGCAGCGAAGAATCTTTCCCCGAGATACCATTTTGATCCGACCCTACGCTAAGGATGACATTGACACTGTCAGTGACATTCATAGCAATGACAGTTAGTAGGGGGGAACAGTGTTCGCCCGCCATTGGGTATCAACAATCAGAGAATAGCCTAACCCGTAGATACGTCGCGGGCGAACACTGTTCGCCCCTACATGTACCCACATTTATACCCATGTTAACAAGCACCCTACGACGCATAACCACACATATGTAATAAGTCATATGGCTGCCACTTTTCTAATTATATAATTATACAGGACAAATTAAAAGAAATAAATTAAAAAGCAGCCTTATGGCTGCTTTAGTAAGGGGGGTAGTAGTTGTTTTATTCTGTCCTTGTAGAAATCATAGAATATGTCATCTACATCTAGCTCTCCTATGCTTTTAATGCAAAGGGCGCATATGTCCTTGCCTAAAAGGTTTATTTTGTTACTTTGGATTGTTCCATGGCAAATTGCACATTTCATATTATCACCCGTAAAAATGTTTTTATTATAGTTTAATTATTGCCTGTTTGTAACATAATATTCATATACATAAAAATATGTTACAAAAGAATGGAATACTGGGTAGTATGTTTACTATCTTATGTTGTCATCTTGCCCACGGAATTTTTTGTCATTCTGAACGTAGTGAAGAATCTAAGATCCTTCACTATGTTCAGGATGACACAGCAATACCTTGCTCAGTATGACAAATCAAACTTTATAGTAAACTCGTTCAGCTAAAGCTGAACATCGAGACTTCAGGTGGGGACTCTACCCCACCTGAAGCGAAAAGTGGAAACTCCACCTTATGGAAGGTGGAGTCTTAGAAATTGATAAATATTTTTATGCTTTTTATGAACACTATTAAGGGGTGATATTATGGACAATACAAGATTTATTGTCGCAGGTTATGTAGAAAACATAAGAGACCATATTGAAAATGTAATAGATTATCCTTACAAAAATTCAGATATCTCATTTAATGAAACAAAGCCCTCAGATTTAATTTCCAGTATACTCATCAGTGAGGGGTTTGAAGTTACTAATGATATTGCAGGAATTAAGAACTCCTTTATAGGGTCCTATGGTTCCTCAGCTCCAAAGGTCGCCTACATATGTGAATATAATGCTGCTCAAGGCTTAGGTCATGCAAATGGACACAATATAACCTCTGGGATTAATATGGGGGCAGGAATTGGGCTAACAAGAATTGTGGATGAAATTGGTGGCTCTGTACTTGTCATTGGCTGCCCTTCTGGGGAGTTAAGCAATACAAAAATCTCAATGCTAAACAATGGAGTTTTTGATAATGTTGATGCTGTAATATGCGGTCATGCAATGGATAGAACCTGTGAAAGTGGGAGTTCCCTTGGAATGCTAATCTTAAATCTTAAATTCAAGGGTAAAGCCGCACATACCTCCATTGATTTACATAATGGTATTAATGCGCTTCAACCCTGTATTATGCTTTTTAATTTGGTTGAAAGCTTAAAATCAAAATACAGTAATAGCATTTTCATTAATGGAATCATTAATAATGGAGGAATATCCATTAATTTTATACCTGGTGAGGTGGATTGTACATTTATGATTAAATCCCATGATAAGTTTATAATGGATAATGCATGTCAGGAAATAATAAACTGTGCAGAATTTGCAGTTAATCTATACAATTGCAGCCTTGAATATAACAACCCTGAGGATGAGTATTTGCCTCTTAAAACCCATGAAAAGCTATCAAAAATTGCATGCCATAATTTAAAGGAAAGTGGAATTACAGAAATACATGGACCAGTCACAATTTCTGAGAGCCTTGATATAGGCAATATAAGCCAAAGGGTGCCTGTAATATACCCATATATTGGAATATGCGAAGTTCCTATACCCCACTATTCAAAGGAGTTTTCAGATGCAACAACTACCAGGTATGCAAAGAATAATGCCCTAAAAGCCGCCCAGGCACTTGCCTTAACAGGAGTTGATATTATACAAGATCGGAAGAGCACACG
>JBEQBT010000274.1:0-4177 GCA_041639705.1 Clostridiaceae bacterium
AAGGATGCAATTGTTATAATCCTATCGATACTAAAGTTTAATTCCTTTGCACGTGCTCTATATTCATCTGTGAATACCTTTTCAAATTGGTTATACATTATTTTAGCTATGTCCAATTCACTTGCTTCATAAGGTATAAAATATGTTTCTGGAAATAAATATCCCTCCAATTCATAAAACACCTTGTTTCCAGGAGTTATAAGCTTATCTACTGCTCCTCTGAGAGTTTTATATTTAAGAAGGATTCCTTATTAACCAAACCTGCAGACTCAAGCTTACTAGCAATCTGATAAAGCGTATACCCCTCTGGAATAGCAACAATTGCATAATCCGACTTAGGACTTTGAAATTTATTAAGGAGTTCATTTAAACTTATATTAGGTTTTAGTATATAATTTCCCGATTTTATCTTTTTTTCATAACCCATAAATTTAGCATATGCTTTAAAATACAATGGAGAGTTTATTATCCCTTTATCCTTAAGCTGCATTGATATCTTATTTAAGGAAGCACCCTTTTCAACTGTAAAGTATACTTTTTTATTATTCTTAGTAATTTTATTGCTATTAATAAAAATTACGGTTGAGCCTAAAACAATTATTAATATAATTGATAAAAACAGAAGTATTTTTTTCATAAATTCAACTCCAAACTCTTTATATACTTATTATGAATATCTAAGCAATGTTTTATGTTTAGATGCAAAATAGGAAGAATGTGTAACAATTAAAGTGAAACATGATAGAGCAGTAGTGGTCGATGCCCACATCGACAGGTCATTAACGTGGTAGGCGATACCTACATCAATTGTGGGAATCCCATATTCCGAAAATAATATGCCGATGTGGGCATCGGCCACTACAGTGCACGTTATTCTTAATGTAGTGGTGAACACTGTTCACCACTACGACGCATATCCACACATATGTAATAAGTCATATGGCTAAGTCATATGGCTGCCACTTAACATATTGTACTAATTGTAGGTAAAATATGCAAATATATGTGGAAAAGTATAGTTGCATATTTTTAAATTATCACTTATGATAATATCAATTAATACATGATTTTAGAAAACTTAAGTTTATTGAGGTCTAAGGAAACTTATTTGCAACTTATCATATCTAATTGTATAAAATAGTTACAAATACTTTTTTCTAAATAATATATAAATTTCTACTACATTAATAATAACAAGAGAGAAGGTAATTCTTTGGATCGATTTATTTTAATTATAATTGCTGTAGTAATAATATTTTCACTTCTAACCTACTTATTGCACAGATTAACAATAGGCAGGAGATATATAAAGTATTTGCTTCCTGTATTTACATTTCTTCTAGCTATATATTATTTCTATCAATCCAGCCTTCCAAGTGAAGGCTTTAAAGACTTAGGAAGCTTATTAATGGCACTCATTCTTTTTGCCTGTTTTTTATCAAGTTTAGGAAGTGGGTTATTTTTTGATTTTATGCTTCCAAAACTAAAAAAGAAGCAGTAAACTCGTCCGGCTAAAGCTGGACATTGAGACTTTGGTGGGGACTCTACCCCACCAAAGTAGGCAATGGTACTCCCACTTATATAAGTGGGAGTCTTGAAAGTGGATAAAAAAAACCTCCCTTCATTGAGGAGGTTTTTTTATTAAATCATTTAGCTATAATTCAACACTAGGTAATAATGATTTTTCATAACCTTGAAGTCCATCAGTTGATAAAAGTGTTATCTTATAAATGTGATCCGCAATTCTCTCTAAATGATTAACTACATCAATAAATACAACTCCTGATTCAACATTACATTTATCATCATCAAGTCTTTCAATATGTCGGTTTTGAAACTCTTTACTCAATTCATCAACTCTATCCTCTAGTATAGTATTTTTAGCAGCCATATCCATGTCCTGTTCTCTAAGAGCAATTATAGTATTATCAAGCATTTCCACAATTACTCCTTCAATTGTTCTTAATTCATCCATTGCTTCTTTTGTAAAATCAAGTCTTTTTTCTATTTTAACTTGGCATAACTCAAATATATCAATTGTATGATCTCCTATTCTTTCAACGTTGTTTATACTATTTATCATGGCAGGTACCATTATAGACTGAGAATCTGTAAGCTGTCTTTTTGAAAGATTAACAATATAGGAGGTTACATCCTTTTGAAGTTGATTTATTGTAGCTTCATCTTTTTTTACAAGTTCTAATTTCTTTTCGTCATTTTCTACAAATCCATCAATTATATTTTTAACCATGTTTTTAGATATTTCTGTTCCTCTTATTAACTCTAAAATTGATGCTCTTAAAGCCGCTACTGGAGTATCTAAAAGGAGCTTGTCTAAGTACATTGAAGCATTAGCTAATTTATCCTTACCTCTAATAACAGTTTCAAGGAACTTAACATAATACTTAGTAATTGGAAGAAATATCACTGCACTTAGTACATTAAAAACAGTATGGGAATTTGCTATCTGAGCACTTATGTCAGATGAGGAAATTGCAAGAATCAATTGAACAAACCATGGAAGGGTAATCGCTACAAGCAAAACTCCGAATACATTAATATAGAGTGTGTGCCCATGCTGTTCTTCTTGCATTAATATTTCCAGTCATGCTAGCAAGTTGTGCGGTTACACAGGTTCCTATATTGTCACCCATCATTATTAATACTGCAGTAGTTATATCTATTAAGCCTGCCTGACCAAGAACCATTACAAGTCCCACAGTCGCACTGCTGCTATGTACCATTGCAGTAGCTAATGCACCTAGTAAAATTCCCACAAAAGGGTTTGATGCATAGGTTTCAAAGAAGTATTTCAAGGTTTCACTATTTTTCATAAAAGGTATTCCAGAGTTTAGTATCTTTAATCCTAAGAACATCATTCCAAATCCCATTAAGGCATCACCAAAATTCTTTAGAGTTTTATTTTTAGAAAAATAACTAACTAAAAATCCAACACCTAAAATAGGAAGTGCAACATCTGTGAGTTTAAAGGTATAACTAGCCGACATCAGCTGTGCTGTAATTGTTGTTCCAATGTTTGCTCCATAGATTATTC
Organism: Clostridiaceae bacterium; assembly: GCA_041639705.1. Lineage (GTDB taxonomy): Bacteria > Bacillota > Clostridia > Clostridiales > Caloramatoraceae > JARDZI01. The sequence continues at coordinate 3,056 of JBEQBT010000274.1, forward strand.
CAATCGCCTGTGGCAGCTTCATTAATCCTGCATTAACGAACCCTACTGTTAAAACAGTAATTGCTGTACTGCTCTGAACAAGTGCAGTTAAAATCGTGCCAACAAAAAATGCACTCCAAACTCTTCCTGTTAGAACAGTAAGGATTTTTTTCATCATTTCTCCGGAGGCTTTTTCAAGTCCTTCCCCCATCTTGTCCACACCATACATAAGTAAAGCTGTACCACCTATTAGTCCAAAAATAAGTTCTTTCATAAATACCCCCAAATAATAATATTAAAAATTGCACATCTTTTCTCAATTATATTATACAGCATAAACTTAACATTGTTAACTCAATTTTAATATATATAACATAGAATTAACATAAAATAAAGAGAGTAGAATTTTTTACTCTACTCTCAAAACTAAATATTAAACTCTCCAGCTTGCATTATCCTTTAATATCATTGATAAAATAATCATAAACAATCCTCGACATTTCCCCTATAGTAGCTTTAGATATATAAGTCAAGTCTGAATTCCATGTAAGTGCACTAAAAATATAGTCACACTTTTCATTTAACACTATGCCAGTATCATGCTCTATACCATTAAGTCCTCCAGTTTTATGGGCAATAATCGTTTCTTCAGGTATAAAGAGTCTTATCATTGAATTATCAAGCTGTCTTTTTAATATATCCATCATAAGAATACTAGAATCCTTATTTACCAATTCCTTATTATATATTTTTTCAAGTATATTTGCCATATCCATTGCTGTAGTATAATTATCTCTTCCCTCTTTTCGAGCGTTAAAGTCCATCATCTTTCTCGTAAGCATAGTGTTGTTTAAACCATCATTTTTAATAAACTTGTTTATATTATTCATGCCAGCTAAATCAATAAGTATATTTGTAGCTGTATTATCACTTTGTATAATCATTAATGTAATAACATCCTTTAAAGAATAGGAGTTTCCTGTTGACAATTCAGTAAGAATACTGAATGGCACTTTATCCTTCTCATTAACTATTACTCTCTGATCCAAGGATAATTTCCCCTCCATTACTTGCCTTAACACTTCACCCATTATTGGAATTTTTATAAGGCTTGCTGATGAGACAACAGATCGGAAGAGCACA
>JBEQBT010000275.1:0-4149 GCA_041639705.1 Clostridiaceae bacterium
ACTTTTTATTTAAATACTCAATAAAATACTTTGCTGAAAGTTCTTCGCCTGTCACCATTTTTATTAGCTCAGATGGTTTATAAACTCCACCGTGCTTATGAATTTTTTCCTTTAACCATTCCTTAATGGCAGCAAACTCACCTTTTTCAACGTTCTTCATTACACTCGGCATATCTCTTAACATAGCATAATAGAACTGTGATCCATATAGATTCCCAAGTGCATAGGATGGAAAGTATCCGAAGGAGCCCCCTGACCAGTGAACATCCTGAAGCACTCCTACTCCATCATTTTCAGGCTCTATGCCCAAATATTCCTTATACTTTTCGTTCCAAATTCCAGGTAAATCCTCAACCTTAATTTCATCATTAATGAGAGCCTTTTCTATTTCATACCTAATTATAATATGAAGGCTGTAGGTCAATTCATCTGCATCTACCCTTATTAATGAAGGCTTCACAATATTAATCCCCCTGTAAAAATCCTCAAAGTCCACAGCACTAAACTGAGGATATGTACCTATAACCTCAGGATAAAAGCATCTCCAGAATTCTCTGCTTCTACCTAGAATGTTTTCATAGAATCTGGATTGAGATTCATGTATTCCTGAAGATACTCCACTTCCAAGGGTTGTACCAGTTAGCTCATCAGCAATGTCCTGTTCATATATTCCATGTCCACCTTCATGTATACAGCTAAAAAGTGCGCTTGTAAAATCCTTTTCATAGTAATGAGTTGTAATTCTAACGTCCTTATTGTTAAATTCTATTGTAAATGGGTGAATAGTTTCATCCATTCGTCCTGCTTCAAAATCATATCCCATTTTTTTAAGTATATGAATTGCCAGAGCTTCCTGACTTTCCTTGGAGAAATTTCCCTCAAGCACCTTTGTATTAGGAGTATATCCAGATGCCTTGATTTTGTTTAACAATTCTACAATAGCATTTCTAAGCTCTCCAAAAACCTTGTCTATTTTTTCAACTGTAAAGCCAGGCTCGTAAAAGTCAAGAAGAGTGTTGTATTTATTTCCCTCATAGCCCCAGTAACCTATCATTTCCTTCTGGAATTCAACAAGCTTTTCAAGATATGGCTTAAATAGGTTAAAGTCGGAATTTGTCTTAGCCTCCTCCCACTTAGCTTCTGCCTCAGAGGTTAAAACAACATACTCTCTGTATCTGTCCTCAGGTATTTTCTTGGTTTTCTCATAGTTCTTTTTTACATTCTCAACCATGGAGCTTGTAACCTTATCAAGTCCTTCCACTCCTGAAAAATATTCTATAAAGGACCCAACCCTATCCGAGGTTTCAAGCTTATAGGCTTCTGTTGACAAGTACCCCACTACCTCTGACCTATAGGGTATTCCTTTTTTAGGTATTCCAACCCTCATATCCCAGTATAAAACTCCAAGTGCACTGTTAAAATACTCAATGTTTTTTAAGTATTCTTTAAACTCCTGAACCTTTTCCTGAACAATTTTGTCCATTTTCATTCCCCCTTTAAATTACATAACATATTCTTTTGTAAAGTTATTCTTTTAAAATTCAATGATCAAATATATTATCTCTATTCAACAAATATGTGTAAACTCCTTCTACTGAATGGTATAATAATACTATATTATAAAAAAAGACCAACTGTATACTTAGTTGTTTTAAGAGATAAAAACATAAGCAATTCAGTATATTACAAGCAAGAATATTTCAATTGAAAAATGCTGTAGAATAAGTATAATAGTATGTAAAAATATTATCAACCTAAATGAGGAGATACAATGGATGCTAAAAAGGTATTAGAAATTGCCATTGATGCAGGGCAGATGCTTTTGAGTAATGGTGGTGAAGCTTATAGAGTAGAGGAAACAATAGAAAAAATTTGCAGCTCCTATGGGCTGAAATGTGAATGTTTAACAATTGCTACAGGTATACTTGTTTCTGTAATGGATGGAGAAGATGAGAAAATCACCTCTTTAAAAAGAATAAAACAAAGAAGCGTTGACTTACATAAAATTGAACTCATTAATTCATTTTCAAGGGAGCTCCAGAATAATCCCCTGGAGTACGAGGATGCTAAAGCTGAATTGAGGGAAATAAAAAATGCTCCCTTATTTAGCTTCAAGATTAGATTGTTTTCTGCAAGTATGTCTTCATTTGTGTATACATTGTTTTTTAATGGAACTATTTATGATGCCATAGTTTCAGCACTTATAGGTCTGGGAATTTATATTATCCTGGAAAAAATTACTAAAATAGGTTTTTTTCAATTTTTTCAATTTTTCTTTTCAGGTTTTATAATAGGTGGAATAAGTATAATAGTTGAAGGTCTTTTCCCATTTGTGGATAAAAACAATGTGATTGCTGGTACAATTATGATATTAACACCAGGAGTTGCAATAACAAATGGTATAAAGGATACTCTCTATGGAGATTTTATATCTGGAATTGCAAAGCTAGGAGAAGCTATACTAATTATAATTGCAATAGGTGCAGGCATTGGTGCTGCTCTATCTCTAGGATTGGGAGTGAGATCATGGTAAAGCAGATCATTCTGGCATTTTTCGCCAGTGTATTTCTTGTTGTTCTTTTTAATATTGAAAGAAAGAAGCTTGTTTGGGCAGGTCTATGTGGTTCTATTGGCTGGGTAGTGTATCTATTAGTATTTAAGTTTACAAACAGCCCAACAATGGCCTCATTTGTAGGATCCTTTATTCTAGGTCTATACAGTGAATTCATGGCGAAAAGATTTAAAGCTCCTGCCTCTGCATTCTCAATACCTGGAATGTTCCCCCTTGTTCCTGGACTAACTGCCTTTAATGCCGTAAAGTACTTTGTTGAAAAGAACAACTCAGAGGCACTATCTTCAGTAATGCAGACCATATCAGTTGGAGGCGCCATAGGCTTTGGTATAATGCTGTCCTCCACAACAGTTAGGCTTATATCAAGAATATTCTCTTCAGAGAAGCTGGCAGATTAGGTATAAGTGCTTTAAAATGCTTAGCTAAAGTAAAGCTCTTGTTGATACTTTTCTATTTTTTTAATTTATATTTTAATTATTTAACATATCATGATAAAGTTTTACAGGTATATGTCGATAATTGCATTGTATAATAACTTAATATTAGGTGGTAATATGCTAGATATTTCTATTCGATACTGGAATAGAAATAAAAGGTGCTGATAATAATTATAAATTATACAATTAATGTAACTATTAAATCTTGAATTTTGAAGTAATAATATTATGGAGGAGTAATATATGAAGCTGATCAACTCACTCAGAATCAGGCTTGTTGCTTTTTTATTAAGTGTAGGACTTATACCAATGTTTGCATTAGCATTATTTCAATTAAACCGGTTTAATGCAACAATTACTAAAAATATTAGAGCTCAGGAGATCAAAATAGCCACTACAGAGGCTATGACAATAAATTCATGGGTTGAAGCAAAGTCTGAACAGCTTACAGAACTTTTGAAAGCCCATCCAGAATTTAAAACATCTACTAAGGAACAAATAATATCAACTCTAAAGATAATAAATGAGAGTGATCCAGAAGTTGAGACATCTATTGCAGCAGACAAGGATGGAATTTCAATTAATGAACTTGGTGCACTAATAGGTCTCGCAGATAGAGAAACCTTTAAAAAAGCAAAACAGACAAAGAAGCCCGCCATTAGTGAAGTGGTTGTAAGCAAAGCCACAGGAGGTAAAGTAATAGAGATAGTTGTACCAATTCTAGATGATTCAGGCAATTTTCAGGGAATACTTCAGAGTAATGTGCAATTAAAATCCCTGGGAAGTTCATTAGAAAAAGAAAAGGTTGGAGAAACAGGATATGCATACCTACTATCAAAAAATGGTGATTACATCTATTATAAGGATCCGGAAAGACTAGGAAAAAGCTATAAGGGATATGCAAAAACCAAGGAAAAATTACAGATTTTTTCTAATAAAGTTCTGGCAAATGATAATGATTTTTTTGTATACAAAGATGATGATGGAACACAAAAAATCGGAGCTTTCGCAACTGTCCCTGCTACAGGGTGGAAAGTTATTGTAACAGCACCGAAAGATGAGATTTATGCAGAATATAATCAATCTGTCAGAGTAACATATGTTTTAATTTTATTAGCAATAATATCACTTGTTCTTATT
>JBEQBT010000276.1:0-4130 GCA_041639705.1 Clostridiaceae bacterium
CAAGCCTAACCAGTTTATCCATAAAAATGAACTTGGAAGCAAATAGAAAAGATGAAATTTTCAACATTGCAAGAAGTATTTGCGAAATTTATAAGTCTAATAGTGATAATTATTCTAATATTGGAACTGAAATAAATATATACAAATATATAAATAACCTCTCAGATATACAAAGCATTAATAATCTAATTCTCAATAAGGATGGTGATTACAATGAGTCGAATTACAATAACATAATATATGGTAATAATGGGTTTAAGTATATTTTGATATTGAAAATAAAAAAAATATTAGCTGTAGAGGATATGGAGTTATTATATATTGAGGTTGTTAGAAATGATGGAGCACTAATGAAAATTTCAATGAATGCTGCAAAGTAGGAAGGATGAATTCTATTGAAAAGAAAGGGAATATCACTTATTGAAACCCTTGTAGTTCTATCACTATTTTCTATAATTGTAATAGTAACTTATAGCTTTATTAAAACTAACGACAATATATATTTAAAAATGAGTAATTATTCAGATAATAGAATTAACACCCGTATTGCGATGGAATACATTGTTGACAGGATTATGGATTCCCAAAGTATACAATTACGGGAATATACCAATCCCGAAATTAGTGCTCCATACATTAGAGTAGAAACAAAACAAGGAACTCCAACGAATTTATTAATTATAGATGGTGAAAGGATTTATATAAAAAAAGATACTTTAACAATAAACGGAAAACAAAGGATTGAAAACATTTTAAGATGTGATACGGACTCCCAACAGGTTGTTCCTGGAATCTATGCATTTGAAATATGGGATAGAGGTGGAGGGCTATACCTTATTACATTATTATTGGAAAATCCTAATAACCATGAGGATTCTGAGTATCCTAATACTCACTTATATAGTTCATATGCAAAAAAGAGGAACAATTTATGAAAAAGAATGGATCTGCATTAGTATATGTTCTAATTATAATGATACCTGTTATGCTTATTTCACTTTCACTTATGGAAATATCAAATATTAATTTTAAAATTGGTAGTAATGTTATTTCCTCAAGGCAAGCTTTATATAATGCTGAAGCAGGACTTATTTATGGATTGAAGAAATTGGAGAAAAATAACTACAATGAAAACATAAGTCTATATAATAATGAAAAATACATAATTTTTGATAACAAAACCTCCATTTCTAATAGCTGGAATTATTCAGAAACCTATATAAGCTACTTTAATAATATATTTACAATAACTTCAAGAGGGTATTACAGAGGATTCACTAAGACAAAAAGCATTCAAATCAATAGAAATTCTCCATAAAAAGAAAACTAATTATACATTTATTCATTGAATATTTCATAGTAACTGTAAATAAAACAAATATTTATATGAATGTTGAATGAGAGGATATCTTCCTTGGAATTTTTACAAAATACGACTATACATGTTCGTAAAATTGGTGATAGAATGTAGATAAGATTGTTTTATTGCATATATAAGCTGAGGTGATTAGATGTATAGAGGACAAAAACTAGCAATAGATATAGGAAATAGTAATATTAAAATATTATCTGGAAGCAATAAGAAAATATTGCATTGTGTTTCAATTAAAACACCTGAAAATAGCATTGAAGATAACAAGATTATTGATATTGAAAAAATATATAATGCAATCAATGAGTATACATTAAGGAATAATATTAAAATTAAAAGTGTTAGTTTTAGCCTCCATGGACAGGATGTGGTTATACGACATATTGAAATTCCTATAATGGAGAAAAAAAAATTAAGAGACTCTGTTGAATGGGAAACAAATCAGTACTTACCTGGAAATGGCTCAAATTATTATATTGATTATGAAATTATTGATAAAGAAAACACAAGCCAAAAAAAAGTATATAAGCTGCTCGTAGTTGCAGTTCCAAAGGAAAAGGTGGATCAATATCTCAATTTAGCAGAAAAACTTAACCTTAAACTTGATGCCATTGATATAGCAGCTAACTGTTCAGCTAGAGTTTTTTCTAGAGCTGCCAGAAATGGAAAAGAGTTTAGGAGTATGGGAATAATTGATATTGGAAGCAAGTCCAGTAGTATTGTAGTACTGGGAAATGGGAAGCTTTTTATGGAGAGGGAAGTACCCTTTGGAGTGGAGAATCTAACTAGAGAAGCATCTAGAAGGTTACAAATAGACATGGATGATTCAATTAGATATCTGATAGATAATTTTAGCTTTGATAAAATAAATGTAGAGCATGAAATAGATAGAAGAATACTTGAGCTATTTGATAATGTATCCTCAACCTTTCAGAAGGTTATAGAGTTTTATACAACAGGAAAGGTACAGAAAAATCTTGATGAAATATTTGTTATTGGTGGAGGCAGCAAATTAAAAGGAATACAGGGTTATCTTAGCAAATATCTTTCATCACCCGTTTATATAGTAGATAGTCCTGAAAAGATAGGAAGAAAAATTTATTTTCCCAAGGATAGTGACTTAAGCTTACACATAAACACTATTGGGCTCCTAATGAGAAAGGAGTAATGACATGTCGGAATTAAATTTATTACCACCATATTTAAAGAAAAAAAGACAACAAAAGATAAACATTAGAAACTATTTTTTAATAGGGATAATTGGAGTTTGTTTTATACTTTTTCTCATTTATATTCCTATCTCTGGATTATTAAAAGTAAAATCTGAGGAATTAAAATATAAAACTCAAGCTGCACAAACAAATGGTGATGCTATTAATATAGAAAATGAAAACATAAAAAGGGAAATTGATAATTATAAGCAGTATATAGATAAGGTGGAAAATTTGACACAAAATAAAATTATAATTTCAAATAAGATCCACGAATTGGAACAGTATGTTCCTGTAGATATTGTATTTGATAGTTTAACCTATGGCGAAAATGGTTTGACCATAAACGCAACGGCTAATAGTATTGATTCAATTAGTGAGTTTACTGCAAATATTCAAACGTCAGGCTCTTATAAGAATGTACGAGTTAGTAATATCAGAATGGAAAATCAAACTGATACTAGTAATAATACTCAAAACAATGAAGTATACAAGTTTACTATTAATGCTGTTGAATAGGAGGTGCTGCAATGAAGGGCTTAAGCAAGCGAGAGAAATTGATGCTTTTAATACTTGGCATTATTTTAATTGGATATCTATATTATTCGTTGTTTTATACTCCAATTCAAAAAAAGATAGAAAGTACAAAATTGAATATTGATAAGTATATTCAGGAAATAAGTGATGCAAAGGTAAATAAAAAACTATTTGAACAGCAGACTAGCGAATTGGGAAATATCAAAGCAAAATATGAAGAAGCAAAGCTGGTTTTACCACAGATGGAGATGAATCCAGAAATTGTATATAACATACAGAATTTTTTTCTAGGAAGTGGAGTTGAGGTTACAAGTATTACAATAGGTGAACCAGAAGAACTGCAAAACCAAAGCGTTAATACTGAAACTAAAGCAGGTAATCAAAATAGCCAGAACAGCAGTACAAGCACAAATAATGTTAATGAAAATCAAACTAATCAAGATAACACTGGGAAATTATTAACAGTGCCTGTTACAATAACATTATCAGCAGATAACTATGAAGAGGTAATGAAATTTGTATCCCTTTTTGAAAACGATAAAAGATTTGCTCAAATTACTAATATTGTAATTACTGCAAACAGACCGGCAGCACAGCCTGTAATTGCAACCACAACAAAACCTAAGGTTATAAAAAAGCAAACTGAGAATAATGCAGTAGAAGTTGTAGTAGTAGGAGAGGGAGAAGAATATAAAGAAATTCCTGTGGATGGATCAAATATACAAGACACAACGCAGCAAGAAGTTCAAGTATCCCAGTCTGAGCAAAGTGCAATTAATGTAGATGAGTCCAAACCCAAAATTGAAGTTAGTATTACAGCAAAATACTATTATATTAATACTAACACAAATGAGCAGCCAGATTATAGTTTCAAAAATGGGGTCTATGGAAAGAAAGATTTGTTTAAGTAATAACAATATTTTAGTAGCTTTAGTGAACTATCCACCACTTTAGAAGTGGGGACTTCTTGTGCATCAGGTTAAAATTCTTTTCAATGATTTGTATTTTGT
>JBEQBT010000277.1:0-4087 GCA_041639705.1 Clostridiaceae bacterium
GTGGAAATACTATATACCGCAAATGCCTCAAGCCGATGTGGGCATCGGCCACTACAGTGCCTGATTATGATCGCACCTTACGACGCATTATCACACAAATCTGCATCATTAAGTGGCTAATTTTCTTGTTTCAAATTAACAAATAATAATATACAATAATACTAAGAAAAGAAGTTTGGAGGGAAAAATTTTGAATAGAAAGCATTTATATGTTCTGATAGGGATTATTGTTTTCATATCTTTAGGGACCTATTATTTTTTGTATGATGCGCAAACGTTTGCACATAAGGAAAATGAAAAAACTATAGCACAAGAAACTGAGGTTAAGTCAATTAATTTGGACCAGATACAGCTGTCTAAGCCTATTCCTAAGAAGGACGGTATGGTATACTATGAAATCTTTGTAAGATCCTTTTATGATAGTAACGGAGATGGAATTGGAGATTTAAATGGAGTTACTGAGAAATTAGATTATCTAAAGAACCTTGGAATAAATGGAATATGGCTTATGCCAATAACTGATTCCCCGAGCTATCATGGCTATGATGTAACTGATTATTATAATGTAAATCCAGATTATGGAACCCTGGAGGACTTCAAAAAGCTTTCAGAGGAAGCCAATAAAAAAGGTATAAAGCTTATAATGGATCTGGTTATTAATCATACTAGCAGCCAGAATCCATGGTTCATAGAGGCAAACAAATCAAAGGACAGTAAATATAGAAACTATTATGTATGGGCAGATGATAATACAAATACAAAGGAGCTAAATGATCAGAATAATAGGGTAGCCTGGAGTACAAAGGGAAATGGATATTATTACTCAGAATTTTTTGAGGAGATGCCTGACTTGAATTATGATAATAAAGATGTAAGGAAAGAAATAAAAGGCATAGCAAAGTTCTGGATGGACCAGGGAGTGGATGGCTTTAGAATTGATGCTGCAAGGTATATATTTCCACAGAAAAGAACACAGGACTCTCTTTTATGGTGGCAGGAGTTTGGAGATTATGTAAGAGGGATAAACAAGGATGTATATATTTTAGGTGAGATATGGAGCGATGAAATTACAATCTCCAGATATTTCAAGGTACTCAATACTGCCTTTAACTTCCCTGTTGCACGTCAAACAATACTTGCCGCCGCATCTGGAAATCCATCGGAGCTAATAAGGCAAATGGAAAACTCATATAAGCAGTATGAAAAGATAAAGAAGGGTTATGTTGATACCCCATTTTTAACAAATCATGATCAAAATAGAGTGATGTCGGAGCTTGGCAATGCTACAAAAGTAAAATCTGCTGCAGCAATATATCTTACACTGCCGGGGAATCCCACTATTTATTATGGTGAAGAAATTGGTATGAAGGGGAAAAAACCAGATGAAGCAATTAGGGAGCCCCTTAAGTGGTATGCTGGCGAAGGAATTGGTCAGACAACCTGGGAGGGTATGCTGTATAACTCAGGGAAGGATGTACCATCAGTAGAAGAGCAGGAGGAGGATACTTCTTCACTACTAAATTACTATAAGGACATGATTAATTTTAGATTATCAAGCTCTGTTTTAACTAAAGGTGATATAAAGGTAATAACCGAAATAACCAAGGTTCTTGCTTATACAAGGAGCTACAACGGTGAATCCAACCTTATAGTCCATAATCTAAAGGCTGAAGAGATTTCATTAGATATTAATTTGCCAGATGAAGTAAGTATAACAGGTAACGTAATAAAGGGTTTGGGTAAAGCTAAGGTTAATGGAAGAATTGTAAGTATAAAACTAGGAGCCAATTCATTTGTGATAATAAATTAATAGTATGTAAAAAGCACCAGGCACTCAAATTGACAAGCTGAAGTTTTTCAAATGGCAAACACTTAAGTAAGTGATTTTCTAGTGCAATAATAGATAAAAGCCACAGGTTCATTAGTAATGAACCTGTGGCTTTTATCTATTCTATAACTGTCATAATCTCCTCTATTGGTTTTCTTGGAGGACGCTTGAATTCCATTGATTCTGGGACTCCAAGTGGAGTCATTGCTACAAGGTAGTAGCCTGACCTTTCAAACCCTATGTATTCAGAAATTTCTTTTCCTGCATAGTTTGGGCTTGTCATCCAACAGGTGCCATAGCCCATATCTGCTGCAGCAAGCATGAAGTTTTCCATGGCAGCACCAATGTTTTGTATTCCAGGTGTTGGTCTTAACAGATCATCTATAGCCTCATTAGATGCTCCCATACTTTTTAAGGCTTCATATCCAGTAACTGGATATGGACCAGCATATACAAGTACCAATACAGGTGCGTTCTTAACAAAGGTCTGGAATCTAAGCATTTTGGTGAAGCTTTCCCTTTCCTTTTCATCCTTTATTTCTGAGGCTATTTCGGCATTTTTATTCTCCAAAACACTGGTGATCCCCTGCTTTATAGAGTCCGACCTGATAATAACAAAGTGCCAGTTCTGCAGGTTCTTCCCTGAAGGAGCATACTCAGCAGCCTTAATCATTTCTTCAATTTCACTTTGTGGAACCTCCTGGTTTTTGAACTTTCTAACACTGTGTCTTTTATAAATAAACTCTAAATCAGACATTTTGATACCTCCTAGAAATTCTACTAAATATATATTATTACATAACCCATAAAATCTCAAATAATATAATGTTTATGGTGCATCAAAATTTTTATATTGTATAAGAGTAGTATTAATAATATGGAATTTAGTAAGGGACCTGTAGGGTAGCTTAGTCCTATTTTATATAAGATAATGCATATACAAAAGGGTTCGATTTTTTAGAAACCTTTTGTTTTAAAATGTATTAATGATATAATATTTCATATAGGTTTTAAATGAACAGTAATTTTTTTATGTAGTATATATTTGGTATAAGGAGGAGAAGCTATGAAAATAATTGATATGAGAAGTGATACAGTAACACTTCCAACTGAGGAAATGAGAAGGGCAATGTATGAGGCAGAGGTTGGAGACGATGTATATGAAGATGACCCAACAATGAAGGAACTAGAGGAGCTTGGAGCAAGGCTGTTAGGCAAGGAGGCAGCAGTTTTTGTACCAAGTGGCACCTTCGGAAACCAGTTGGCTCTTTTGACACACTGTCTAAGAGGTAATGAAGTAATTTTAGAGGAAAACAGTCATATAATAGAGCATGAGGTTGGTGCATCTGCAGTTATTGCAGGAGTTCAGTTAAGGACAGTAAAGAGTAAAAATGGTGCAATGAATCCTGAGAATGTTAGAAGGGTAATAAGAGAAAATGACATACATTATCCCAAGACAGGTCTTATATGTATGGAAAACGCCCATTCCTGCGGCGCTGTGCTTCCACTTGATAATATGAAGGAAATATATAAAATTGCTGGAGAGCACGATATTCCGGTGCATATTGATGGAGCAAGAATATTCAATGCAGCAATTTCTCTTAATGTAGATGTAAAGGAAGTTGCAAGATATGGGGATTCAATAAATTTTTGTCTGTCAAAAGGACTCGCTGCACCAGTAGGTTCTCTTCTAACTGGCACTAGGGAATTTATAGACAGGGCAAGGAAAAATAGAAAGCTTATGGGTGGAGGAATGAGACAGGCAGGCATACTGGCTGCAGCAGGAATTGTTGCCTTAAATAAAATGGTGGATAGATTAAAGGAAGATCATGAAAATGCAAAACTATTTGCAGATGAAATATCAAAGATAGATACAATAAAGGTTAAAAGGGATAGACTTGATATAAACATGGTGTACTTTGAAATTGAAGGCAGTAAAGTAAAACCTGATGAGCTTGTGGAAGTCCTAAAACAAAAGGGAATAAAGATTAACGGTATTGATAAGGGAGAGTACAGATTTGTAACTAATAAGGACGTAACCAGGGAAGATGCATTGTATGTGGCAGAGGTTCTAAAGGGCATAATTAAGTAGTTTGTGCAGCATGTATTGGTTTCCAATACATGCTTTTACTATATTAGGAAAAGCCTATTTTAGGAAGAATGTGTAACAAATATTATTGATATTATGATAGAACCGTAGTGGTTGATGCCCACATCAACAGGGCATTAACATGACAGGTGATATCTGCAACAATTGTG
>JBEQBT010000278.1:0-4108 GCA_041639705.1 Clostridiaceae bacterium
AAAATCAAAACCCGCTAGCCTTTGTATTTACTAGGCTAACGGGTAATTTTTAGTCTTTTTTGCTGCAAAACTCAGGTTTAAATGTTACCACCTTTACTTCAAATAATCAAGGGGGTTTAAGATTTTTTGAATATCTGTATAATTTTGATATAATCAAAAGAAAGAATAAAAATAGAGGTGATAAAGTGCCAAAAGAAATTGAAAGAAAGTTTCTACTTCCTTCAATCCCTAGTGAATTAATAATAAAAGAAAAAAGAACAATATATCAAAGCTATTTAGCTGTAGGGAAAGAAGAGGTTAGAATTAGAAGGATTCAATATGAGGATTTAAGAAATACATTTTATTTAACTTATAAAAACAGACAAAAGGGAAAGCTTGCCAGGGAAGAGATTGAAATTGAAATAACAAGCATGACATATGATCAACTAAACAATAAATCCATACCAATTATTAAAGATAGGCTTCTGGTAAATATTGATAAGGATTTGTTAGCAGAAATGGATATCTTCAGTAATGTAGGTTTTGAATTAAAAACTGTTGAAGTAGAATTTAAATCTGTTAGTGAAGCAAAAAATTTTACTCCTCCAGATTGGTTTGGGAAAGAGCTTACTGGTACTGGAGAGTATAGCAATCAATCTCTGTGGGAAAGTATTAATGGAAAAATGGAAAATAAAATAAATATCTGACTTAAAAAGGTATAAATGCACTAAATCAATAGTGCATTTATATCTTTTTTAAAATTTAACTTATTTTTAATAAATCATGCATTTTATAAAGTCTTTTTGTTAAAAATAGAAAGTGAAACCTACTAATCATTAATAATATGTTCTATAAAAACTAGGAGGAATAGCTATGAAAAATAAAACATTTATTTTATCAATTGTTTTAACCCTATTTTTAGGGACCTCACTACTTGCTGGGTGTAAACCTAAAACAACACCACCTCCACAGACAACCCCACCGGAAACAACACCGGATGTAACAACTACTGCGTCAATAGTAGATAATGCAGATGCCTTTCAAAAAGCAATAAGCAGTACAGGAACTTGGATTATTGCAATAACAAAGGATTTAACTATTGATAAAGACCTTGTAGTAGAAGGGGAATTTAAAAATGGCAAGAAGGATGCAAATGGTAAAGACATTATACAAAGAAAGTTAGCTCTATATGCTCAGGATGAAAAACGTAATATAACTGCAAGATATACACTGACAGCACCTAAAATTACAATTTTGAGCCCTAAAGCTAGTCTTCAACATGGTACATTTAAAGGTGATGTTTATGTCTCAGCTAAGGATTTTCAATTAATTGATCAAAAGGTTGATGGAAATGTGTATTTCACTACAGATGAAGCAAAGTCAACATTCAAACAAGATGCAACAAGCTCTGTAACTGGGAAAACTGAATTAAAGAAGTAGGTTAATCATATATAATGTGCAGGTTCGTGATAGATATATCTATCTGAACCTGCACATTGTATATTCCTCTGGTTTGGAATATAAACATCTTAACCTCCAAGATATGCCTTTTTAATTCTTTCATCATTAAGCAATTCATTGGCTGAGCCTTCAATTTCAATACTGCCAGTTCTTATTACATATGCCCTGTTAGCACATTGAAGCGCCATATTAGCATTTTGTTCAACTAGTAGAATTGTTGTACCTGTTTCGTTTATATCCTTAATAATAGAAAAAATATCCTTTACTATTAATGGAGCCAAACCCATTGAAGGTTCATCCAATAGTAGAAGCTTTGGTCTTGACATGAGTGCTCTTCCTATTGCGAGCATTTGCTGTTCACCCCCTGACAAGGTTCCTGCCAGTTGATTTTTTCTTTCAAGGAGTATGGGAAACTTTGAAAAAACATTTTCATAGTCTTTTTTTAACCCTGCCTTGTCCTTTCTTGTATAAGCACCCATTTCAAGATTTTCCATTACAGACATACTTGGGAAAACTCTTCTTCCCTCAGGTACATGTGAGATGCCTAATTTAACTATGTCAGGTGCTGAATAGGAATTTACATCACATCCTTCAAAGGATATTTTACCTGTTTTTGGCTTTAATATTCCTGATATGGCTTTCAGTGTGGTTGTTTTACCTGCACCATTTGCACCTATTAATACTACTATTTCACCTTGGTTTATATCCATATTTATACCCTTTAGTGCGTGAACTGTTCCATAATATGCATTTACATTTTCAAGTTTAAGCAATTTCATCACCTCCAAGGTATGCCTTAATAACCTCTGGATTGTTCTGTATTTCCCCAGGGGTGCCATTTGCTATAAGTGAGCCATAATTAAATACATATATCCTGCTGCATACTCCCATTACAAGGGACATATCATGTTCAATCAAAATTATTGTAAGGTTGAATTTTTCCTTGACCCATTTTATAAGCTCCATAAGCTCCATGGTTTCATTAGGATTCATTCCTGCAGCAGGTTCATCCAGCAGTAAAAGCCCTGGAGACGTTGCTAGTGCCCTGGCAATTTCAAGCCTTCTTTGCTCTCCATAGGGTAAGTTTTTTGCCAGTTCATCCCTTTTGTCAGACAGATTAAATATATCTAATATATTTAATACCTTATCTCGTATTATACTTTCCTCTCTGTAGTAGGAGGGAGTATGAAATAATGATGAAAACAATCCATATTTAACACTGCAGTGAAAGCCTAAGAGGACATTATCAAATACACTTACATCCTTTAGAAGCCTTATATTCTGAAAGGTTCTGGATATTCCATAGCTTGTTGTTTTATATGGTTTAAATTTTTTAGCCTTTATTTCTTTATTTATATTGTATTTTATATCACCTGAAGTGGGAGCATAAATGCCTGTAAGAAGGTTAAAAAATGTTGTTTTTCCAGCACCATTAGGTCCTATGAGCCCAACAATTTCTCCCTTCTCAACACTCATGTTTATATTTGTTACAGCATTGATTCCTCCAAAGGATTTTGATAAATTATTTACTTCGAGTATTGGCATTTAACCTTCCTCCCTTCAAGTTTGGTAATTTCAATTCGTAGTTCCCAAGCAGTCCCTTTGGTCTGTAAACCATTATTAGGAACAAAATAACTGAGTAGATTACCACACGAAGGTCTGGAAATCTCTGTAAGAACAGTGATATGATTGATAATACTATAGCTCCAAGTACTGAACCAGTTAAACTTCCAAGTCCTCCAAATACAACTATTACAAGTATATCTATTGATTTCATAAAGCCGAATGAATCAGGTTTTATAAAATAAAAATAGTTAGCATATAATGCTCCTGCAACACCTGCAAAAATCGCTCCGATTGTAAATGCAAGTACCTTGTAATAGGTAGTGTTAACTCCCATGGCTTCAGCAGCTACCTCATCTTCCCTAATAGCTACACAGGCACGTCCTCCATCTGAATTAATAAAATTCCTGATTACAGCTATTGTTACTACAATTGCAAAGAATACCCATGTGAAGTTTGTGCGCTGAGGGATATCGTTAAATCCACTGGCACCACCAACATATTCAGTGTTGAACCATATGATTTTTACAATTTCTCCAAAACCAAGTGTTGCTATTGCAAGGTAATCACCCTTTAGCCTAAGTGTAGGTATGCCTATTAGCATTCCAGCCAGTCCGGCAACTATTGCTGCAAGAATAATCCCTACAACAAATGGCAAGTCAAATTTTGCTGTAGCAATTGCAGAAACATATGCACCTATTGACAGGAACGCCGCATGGCCAAGGGAGAATTGCCCTGTAAATCCTGTTATCAGGTTTAGGCTGACTGCAAGTATTACATTAATTCCAATAATTACAATATTCATCAGCAGGTATGAATTTATAAATCCTGTACTTATCATCAGCTGCATTGCAGCATATATGAGTAAAACAATTACAAGGCTGATTAGACTTTTTTTCCAAAGCAGCTTCATTTTATCACCCCTATACCTTTTCCTTTATATTTTTGCCAAAAAGTCCAGTTGGTTTTATTAAGAGAACAAGTATTAATATTGCAAATGCAACAGCATCCTTATACATTGAGCCTCCAGAAGCACTTACTATTGTTTCTGTCATCCCGAGGAAAAAGCCTCCGAACATTGCACCTGGTATTATTCCAATTCCTC
>JBEQBT010000279.1:0-4084 GCA_041639705.1 Clostridiaceae bacterium
ACCATGAAGTTCTAAGAGTTCACAAAGAGAATTGGAATAATAGCTGTTAATAATGCTTTGAAAAACAGCATATGCGTAATCCTTAGCCAAACAGAAGGAAAGGGTTTCTGTTAATATTATCTGCTCCAGATTATCTAAAGAAGTGTTCCTATCAATAAAAATACCATCTATCAAAATTACTCTACCAACTCCATTTTCACGTATATATTCTGAAACTAAACTATTTTTAAAATCATTATATAATGCATTTGATCTTACCCAGTGAAAAGCTGAGAATCCCAATATTTTTCCTTCCTGCAAAGCATCTTTAACAATTATTAACCTAGCATTATTTTTACTTGAGAACTCCTTTAATTTGCTATAAATATTTAGAAAATTCTTTTTAAATAGGAGTGATATTTTTTCAATAATATCAGGAGTTATATTTTCTACAACCTCAATTTCAATAGAAATTGGTTGAATAAGTGTCTTATATTGAGGTTCCCTTCTGTAAAAGCTATGCTCATAAATGTACTTTTGAGCAAGTGGATCAAGCAAGCTTGTAACATCCCTATTTTCATCTATATAATTTCTTATTTGAGTAGAGCTAATATCTTCATATTGAGTGGGCAAGGAAAGTCTAATTACTTCCCCTTCTATTTTCTTCAATGTTTCATTTAGAAATTCATCACTTTCATTGATATAGTTAAGGTTCCTCCTATCAAATATTATATGAGGAAAGCTATGAATTGAGTTTTCACTTCTCTCTGCTTGGTAACTGGAAGCATTAATAATTACATCACTTCCTGCAACCATAAATAATTTTGAATCAGGAAAGCTGTTTCTTAGTAATTTTAAATCTACTGGATTTGCAATATTTGTTGGAGTATCCATTGGGTACAAAAATATATTCAATTCATCTGCAATAGACATATTTATAATATTCCTTCTAAGTGAAGTTGGTATTGTCTGTTTGGACCAGGAAAATTCATCAACAGCCAAATAAACCTCAAAGCCCATATCTCTAATAACTTTTGCAATTTCCTTATGACTTAATGAAAATGGATCGAAGGTTCCAGGGAAAAAGGCTGCTTTAGTAGGAAGCTCAAGTTTAATATCACCTACAAAAAAAGAGTAATCTGCTATAAATTTATATAAATGATTTAATACTATAGAATTAATAAAGAATAGCAGCTCATCGGTAGGATTGTAGGTCAGCAATGTCAAAATTTTCTTTGAAATAAGTCCAAAGATAATATTTTTTTCAATTAGAGTAAGAGTACTGGAACTGAATATGTCCTTTCCTATAACACTTTGGGACATCTGCTTTACTTCAATATTATAATCTACCAGTCCATTTAGTAATATTCCTAGCATTTTCTTTAGCCTTTTATTGTGACTTGCAGTTTCTTCCTTGAAAATATTATTATATCTTGGATAATTTGCTATTGTAATTCCTATTGTCTTAAGTAGTAAAGAATTAATCTTTGGACTGGATTGCTTAATTTTGTCTACAAAATCATCAATGAGCTCATCAAGTTCAACTGGTTGAAGGAATAGCATTATCCTTCCTAAGTAATTGGGAATATACTTTGCAAATTGATAGCCTTCTATCTCAAGTGCACGTAAAAGCTCAACCGCTACATCGTTACGCTGTTCTAATGTTAAAACAGGGATCAAATTTATTAATGCCTCTCCAGCATTATTTCTTACACTTTCAACTGCACTTACCTTAAGAAGGTTGCAGAAGTGCATTGCTGTATATATAGCATTGTTATTTTCATTATTAATAGCGTTGTTAAGCAGCATTTCAACTTGAATTTTCTTTACAATATGATGGGTGGCGGTTTTCAAATTGCTTAAGAAAAAATCTGAAACCATGTTTTTATTTTCATCAAAATATTTTATATATGGATGTTGAATATTACTGCCTATGCCAATAAGCTTTGATATTTTTAAATACAGGTAATTTTCTTGAGGGGATAGAGGTTCTATTCCTTTTCTTATAAAAAGATTTTTAAATTTACTAATAAAGGGGTGGGTAACATCAATATTTTCTATATGACAGTTAATTACCTCAAGTGAAGCAAGTCTCAATATATAATTGCTGCCATTAAGGATTTCCCATAAATAATTAAATAATTCATTTATACACTTTTCACATTTTAAAGTAGGTATATACTTTGCAGCTTCTAATAAAAATAGATGTGTTTCGCTGTCTTTAAGGTCATGATTATAATATTTAAGTAATATAGTTCTATATTCAGGTACCTGGTCTTTTCTACAGTGAGAAAAAAGTGAGGGAATCATTATACTAAGGCTGTAACCAATCCAAATTCTATGTGCAGGTATTATTTTGTGATCAGGCTGCAAAAATAGTTGTATATACTTATCAAGAAGCTGAGCACTTGTTATTTCAGGAGGTTCAAGAATTGCATTTTCTGGGACTTCCTTGCGGTAGTCCTCATCAAAAATAGCAATTAAGGAGCCAATAAGCTCTGCACATTGCCTTCTTATATCATCCTCTCTGTGAGTAAGCTGGTCATATAGGAATTTAATCATTATCAACTTTTGTTTTTGAGTAAGATATGTAGAGTACTCTTCGAAAATTTGAAGGTATTCCCTGAGTCTTTTCCAGTCCTTTTGACTTCGTGCTTGCTCTAATATGTAATTAAGTGAATATTCATCGCGTAATTTATGCATGAGAGTTATGCTGTGCCCTAGGGATAGATATTTAAGGTTGTTAATAATTTCATTTCCCTGCATTAGAGAATAATTTTGTTTGACTTCAATTTTATTTATATAATTGCTATAGGTAGAATTAATATCAATATTAATGCCAAGATGAATTAAGTAGTTTTCAAAATCCTTAAGCTTTGCATATACCCTTCTATATCTGCCTTCTTTTTTTGCATCTACATTATCAAGCTTTTGGAGTATTACATTAAAGGACTCCTCCAAATCAAATATATGCATTTCGTAATTATTGCTTGCGTTTACTTTGTTTTTAACTCTGAAATCTGCATATATTAGTATAA
This sequence comes from Clostridiaceae bacterium, assembly GCA_041639705.1. Lineage (GTDB taxonomy): Bacteria > Bacillota > Clostridia > Clostridiales > Caloramatoraceae > JARDZI01. The sequence continues at coordinate 3,018 of JBEQBT010000279.1, forward strand.
GGGATTCCAGTGGTAGATTTTCAAGTTCCAAGTCCCAGGTGGAATGATTTACTGCCACATGTCTTATATAAATTATGTCATGCTTTTTAAACCAGTAATCAGTGTAGTAGTAATGTAAATAGGGAACTCTTTTTAATTCGGATTTGCTGCAGCCATACTTACCTATATCATGACCAGCAGCTGCACCAGAAACCCTTCCCAGGTCAACTGTTAATCCAGCATAAGAAAGCTGCCTTGCTATATATAAGGCAAGAAAGTGAACTCCACAAATATGGTCCAATGTGTTATAACCGGTTAGCTCCTGATGTAATTTCATCATCTCGTATACATAATCTTTTTTATAAGCATGGATAAAGCTTTTATATTCTGAGGAGTTTTCAAGTGCATCTTCTTCAGTAACAGTAAGAAAATTCATTGGATATTTTCCCTGCCAGGTATTGTCATTAGAAGATTTTTGATATTCTGATATAGTTTTTAAGACATTTAAATAAAGTTCGCATGCTGGGTTTAAAAAATTAATTAATTCCATTTCCACTGCATGTGGATAGGATTTGTTTAGAGCATAATTATATATATATTTTAGCCAATCTTCAGGTACATTGCCTCCTGCTAATCCATTCATAATACTAATACATAAATCAAGAACACATTTACAACTGAAATCTTTTTCATCAAGCATGACCCTGATTTTATTAATAAAGGCAGAGTCCTCAATAAAATTTTTTATATAATCCTCCCTAACAAGATTATTTTTCAACCATTTTGTATTAAGTAATGCTGTAGTAATTTTTGTATGTAATTCAACAGAAGCTCCATTATTCATACGCAACCTCCACGTTAGTATATTAGCAAATTTTTAATATAATTTTACCATTACTACAGAAGTATTTCTATGATAATATAAGTATTTAAAAGAAACCTTGAAAAGTATATATTTACAAGCTATTATTAAATCATGGAAAATAAGTGGTCGGAGGAATAAAAATGAAATTGAATGAAATAAAAAATGTATTAAATGCTGAATTGCTTACAAATGATGATAGTCTGGAATTGGATGTCAATTTTGT
>JBEQBT010000280.1:0-4068 GCA_041639705.1 Clostridiaceae bacterium
ATAAATGTCTTGATATCTGAGATTTATTAAATCCTTTTTCCTTCATTTTATTAATCTCCCCAAACAATTTCCATCCCTTCAATCTTGCCAATTTTCATCACCCCTTCAATACCATTGCACAGAAAAGGTGGATATTCTTGTAGCTATTTGGAAATTATTCAGGATATTTATTTTCCGAAATCTCATGGTTTTAGTTTACCACTTACAACTATGCTTGAGTATGCCAAAATATATAATAAATCTGAGTATTATACTGATGAATATGACAGAAAAAATAAGGATGAGTGGGCAGGATGGTTACTTGAAAATTTCGCAGAGGATTTTGCCAGCATATATGCCGGCAGAACCAAAAGCACTGCATGGCAAGGAAATCGCGGGAGTGAAGTAAAGGCTTTTATCGAAGAGAAAATTGCCGAAAACAATATATCTAAGTTCCCTTTGGTAAAAAATGCCAAAATCATATCAGAAGAAAATGCTTCAGATATAACATTAGGAGATAAATCGGCCTTTATTTTTTATACAAAGAACTCTACTGTCAAAGTAAATATCGAAAAAATGATTGCTAATGGAAATAAGATTGAGGCAGAAGTATATTAAATAATTATTATGAAATCAATTCAATGAATGATGAAAAATAAATAACCTTAGGGCTTCCGAAGAAAGGCAAGTATGATATTTTTATATTCTCCAATACATCGCTTGGCAAATTACTATACTATAGAGGGACAGTTATTTATGACCCATAAAATAGCTGCTGTTAGCATTGAGTTTTTATTTTTAGGAAATGTGATTTCATAGATATTTTAATGTCCGGTTGGCGTAATAAGGCTTACCGGCTTTTATTTTGGAGATATAGACTTTTTCAGATTGTCAATGCTTTTCAATAATAAAGCTAATTTCCACCCTTAATCTCTTCAGGGGTGCAAATTAGTTTTGCAATTCAGCAAGATTTTTTGTTTAATTTTTAATTAATTACCATAGATTTACATATTGATTTTAATAGAGAAAATGGTATAATATGAATTAACAATTGAATTATTTAATTCAACAAATCAAAACGTGAAGAATAATATTCTGCAGGGGGTATAAAATGCTTTCTATAATTCTTTTTGAGGATTTAATTAAGGAAAAGTACAGTATGCTATCGATGGCCCAAAAGAAAGCCACAGAGTACATATTTCAGAACTTAGAGAAGGCTGCGTTTAATACTGCTGTGCAAATTGGACACGAAGCAGGAGTAAGTGATTCCACTGTCATTCGGTTGGCCTATGCATTGGGATTTCGCAGTTTTAGTGAAATGCAGGGAATGATTCAACGGCAAATCATGGATGTGATAAAGCCATCTAATAAACAAAAAACTGATGAAGATTTAAGAATTATGAATGACAATAATCCATTTACAAAAATCATCAATGATGAAGTTTCACTGCTTAATGGATTGCTTGAAAAACTGGATATTACAAAAATCCAAGAGGCTACAAAAGCACTTATCGAAGCGGATCAGGTATTGATTATGGGATATTACAGTGCTTTTACGGTTGCAAATGAGTTTTACCTGAAGTTAAGCTTGATGCGGCCAAATGTATTTTTCTATAGAACTACTGAAACAGAGATTCAAAGACTTTATAACCTTACAGATAAATCAGTAGTTGTAGCAGTTTCTTTTACAAAGCATATAAAAGGTACATTGAAATTTACCAGACAAGCTCAAAGTCAAGGAGCAAAGATTATATCAGTTACTGAATCTGAACTCACTCAAATTAGTCTTGAATCAGAAATTCCATTTATTGTTGATGTAAATGCAGATGATGATACTAGATTTGCCACAATGTCTCAAGCCTTAGTGTTATTTCACCTAATCATAATGTCTATCAAAATGCAAAACAAAGAACAGGTGTTGAAAAATCTAAATAATATATATGCAAATCTTGAAAATGAAGATATATATTTATAAAAAATTATTGGGGTACTTCTTTATTATATAAATAATAACTAAATGACCTTTATTCAAAATACTTTTTATGAGGTGATTTAAAGATGGATAAGGAACAATTCGTTGAATTGATTAAGGATTGCAGAGAAAAAATTAATTCTGGAAAATACGAAAAATGTTCATGCCCAGAACTAAAATGTGAATGGCATGGAAAATGTCGTGAATGTGTTATGATTCATAGAGCATATCAGGAGCATGTTCCAAATTGCTTAAAACCAATATTCAGAAACAAAATTAAAGACCTTGCAGAAGCAATTGAGTTTGAGATTACGCCGAAAAAAAGAACCCCGGATGAATATTATGATTATTTAAAAGAGGTATATCCAAATGAGGAAGCTGATAAGTGAACTCGTTCAGCTAAAGCTGAACATCGAAACTTCAGGTGGGGACTCTACCCCACCTGAAGCAAATAGTGGAAACTCCACCTTATAGAAGGTAGAGTCTTAGAAATTGATAAAATTTGAATAAATAGTCTATGTAAGGAGGAGTAAGTTTGAGACGGTATATTGGAAGAAGATTGCTAACGGGTTTATTAGTTGTAGCTATTGTACTTATATTGAATTTTTTGTTGATTAATATTGCACCTGGGGACCCAATAAGGATGCTTGCAGGAAAAGACAACCCTTCACCTCAAATGATAGCTGCACTGCAGGAAAAATATGGACTTGATAAACCTTTATATATACAGTTGATAACTTATATAAAGACTCTGTTAAAGGGTGACCTGGGATATTCAATATTGTCAAATTCACCAGTTTCCAAAATGATTTCTGAAAGATTGGGAGCTACAGCACTACTTACTCTGACAAGTATCATTATTGCAGTAATTTTGGGAACACTCCTGGGATTATACGCAGCAAGATACCGGGACTCAAAAATGGACAAGTTTTTATCTTATGTAACCTATACTTTTTATTCTATGCCTTCATTCTGGTTAGCCCTTATGGGAATTCTAGTTTTTTCATCCTGGCTAAAAATATTGCCAACCTCTGGAATGTATGATTTGAGAGCTCCCTTAAGTGGTATTGGTCGTACCTTGGATTTATTAAAGCATATGGTTTTGCCTGTGGGAACTCTAACAATTGTAGAAATTCCTATTTACTTTATGATATTTAGAACTTCTATGACTCAAATAATGTCTGAGGATTTTATTACAACCTTTAGAGCCACAGGGATGAGCGAGAAAAAAATTTTTAATAAGTATATTTTTAAAAATGCAATACTTCCCACAATAACGGTCTTAGGAATTAATCTTGCTTATATTATTACAGGAGCTGCTTTAATAGAAACTGTTTTTTCCTGGCCTGGGACAGGACGGCTTATGTTGGAAGCCATAATGCGCAGAGATTATCCACTTCTGATGGGTATTTATTTGATATTATCCATATCAATTGCTCTAATAATGGTTGTTGTAGACATTATATATGCTTATATTGATCCAAGAATACGTTATCAGTAGAGGAGGAAGTGCATCTTGAAAAAGGTAGTAATAAGACAAAGCAGAATGGGAGACTATATTCAACTAATTAATAAAAATAAGCAGTTAAGAGTGGGAATGATTTTACTTGGAGTAACTGCTTTAATAGCTATTTTTGCACCCTTGATAGCACCATATGATCCATACAGCCTAGGAGATGAAATGCTTAAAGCACCAAATATAAAAAATTTTCTTGGGACAGATGGATTAGGAAGAGATGTATTTAGCATGATAATATTTGGAACAAGAACATCAATTATGATTGGAATCGTTACTGCAACCATTTCAGCAGTCATTGGTGTATTTGTTGGTGCTTTTTCAGGATATTATGGGGGAAGGTTCGATCAGGTCGTTTCAGAAATTATTAATATTTTCCTGATGCTCCCTACATTTTTCTTGGTAATAATAATAGTTGCACTTTTTGGAAGTAGTCTGCTTAATGTAATGATTGTAATTGGGATGACCAGTTGGCCGGGTAATGCCCGCTTAATGAGAGTACAGGCTATGTCATTACGAGAACGTACTTTTGTAAAAAGTGCAATTGCTATAGGTGAGACAAATAGGCAAGTTATATTTAGATATATAATACCAAATGGAA
>JBEQBT010000281.1:0-4012 GCA_041639705.1 Clostridiaceae bacterium
TCTGTCACTGTAGTGGCCGATGCCTACATCGGCTTGGGGCATTTGCGGTACTATGTAAAAACATGATTCTTTAGTAATTTTGAAACAGTGTCAAAAATCTACTTAACTGTCCCCCAATTCACCCCCACCTTCTAAAAACAACTTAACTGTCCCTCCCACCTCCCCCCTGACCTATGCTTACAATAAATCTCAGTATTTTCATTTGATTTTTGTTTGGTTTTAGTTTATTATTTAGTATTGTGGGTATAAATAATAATATGTACAACATTTAAGGAGTGTAATTAATGTTACTTTTAAATATATTCTTAGTAGTATTTTCGCCCTACATGGCTTTTTTACCCATGGCTTTTACAGGTATTTTACTGTTACAAAGGGGCAGTTATGTTTTAAAAAACACCTGGAACCTAGGATTAATGTTTTTATTTGTTTGGTCCTTTTTTGTAGGTGTAGCAAATGATAATCCAGTTTCTACTATAGCATCACTTGGATTTTTGTTTTACCTTTTTATAAGCATTTATTTGCAAAATTATTATAATGAAGAAAATCAAATTGAAAAACTTTTCAAGAACATTGTTTTAGTTTCACTAGCTTCTGCATTTATTGGTATATTAGAGAGGTTTACACCTCTTAATGATGTATCAACTTGGTGGAAGCAATTATTTGGCATATACCCACAGGTTGTTTTCAGTGAAACTCAAAGAATTTCAGGGACCTTTGGAAATCCAAACATAGCAGGAGCTTGGTATGCAGCCATGGTTCTCATATGTATTTATTTCTTTCAAAGGTCGGAAAAATATAAAAAGGTAGCATATGGACTCGGTGTAATGTTATTTTTCGGAGTTTTGATGCTTACAGAATCACGTGGGGCCACTATCGGACTGGTGTTAGGCTTGATTGTATATTCATACTTTTCAGGTCATAAAAAAAGTATGCTGTATCTATCACTAATATTATTTTTAGGAGTAGTTCTAATGTTTATTTTTCCTAATTGGTTTCCAAGGGGATATAATCTGCTGGATTCTCTTATGGATCGTAAGGAAATTTGGTTAAACAGCTTAAATATGTTTAAATATAAACCCTTCAGTGGGTGGGGACTTCTTGGTATTTATTATGCAGGAGGGGATGTTTATAATTATACAAGAACCTTCCACGCTCACAATTTCTGGATTACAATAATGACAACTCTAGGAGTAGTTGGTTTGAGTGTTTTTATATATATGAAGTATCATCTACTAAAAGAGTTGAAACTATTGAACCAAAATAATTGCAGACTTACTCCTCTTCTTGCAGGAATTCTTGCTATAATACTAGGGCAAGGTATCCTTGATTTTACAATTATGAACCCTCAGGGAGGTATAATATTCTTTGGCTCATCTGCTCTAATTAGCGGACTTGCATTCCAATATGATTATTTTGCATTAAGGGACTTTTATTCCACATCCCTTAGAGTTAAAAACAGAAAGATATGATGACATTGGGTGGCAGCCATATGACTTATTACATTTGTGTGGTTATGCGTTGTAAGGTTACTGTCATTGTTATGAATACGACCCAGCAGCTGGGAGGGCAGCGAAGAATCTTTCCCTAGGTGCGCATTAAGATCCTTCGCTGCACTCAGGATGACACCATCTTGCTATCCTGACCATTGGTGCCTGTCACCTGAGAGACGCATTCTTCATTTATTTTTCACAATAGTACAATAATCTTTAACATGATCTTTAATATAATTTTCGTAAATCATTGCATATATTGTTAATATGTTATATCATATACATGAAATAAATATATAACCGTCCGCTAGGGGAGCACGTGCTGAGAGGAAGGATTATTCCTTCGACCCTATGAACCTGAACTGGGTAATTCCAGCGAAGGGAAGCGGTAAAGCTTTCCTCCTAATTTTAAGCGGCGGTTTTTCTAAAGGGAGGATTTTTTTATGTCAAAAATTATTAATTATCTATCAGGGGTATTTGAAAAATTCCCTGAAATCAAGCTTCAAACCTGGGCTCTTATAATAGGCTTGATATTTGCAGCATTTCTATTATCAAAGCTTCTTTCAAAGAAGGGGAAAATATCAACTAAAAAGCTTGTATACGGAAGCCTTTGTATATCCATTGCATTTGTTCTGTCCTATATAAGGATATTTCATTTGCCACAGGGTGGTTCAATAACCCCTGCAAGCATGCTTCCTATAATGTTCTTTGCATATATGTTTGGACCAGTTGAAGGAATAATGGCTGGTATGGCTTATGGATTACTTCAATATGTACAGGATGCCTATGCAGTTCACTGGATTCAGCTGTTGTTTGATTATCCACTTGCATTTGGTGCACTTGGACTTGCTGGATATTTTAAAAATAACTTTAAGCTTGGGCTTATAGTTGGAAGTCTAGGAAGATTCATATTCCATGTATTATCCGGTGTATTCTTTTTCGCAGAATTTGCAACAGAGGCTGGCATTAACCCTATTCCCTATTCTATTCTTTATAACAGTTATATAGGGGTTGAACTTATTATAATGATTGTACTAGTTTCAATCCCACAATTTAGCAATGCACTGAAAAGAATAAAAACAGAAACTGCTGTATAAAGATAAATAAGAAGTGGGTGAAATCAAAAGAATTTCATCCACTTCTTTTATGTGCTCAACACAATAACTATACCCATGATTTAAAAAATCACTTCATAAATTATATGCTGATTTACCATTTGCAAATCTCTTCTGCTCCTACCTTGAAATATGGGACGGTCAATTACTTTTTGCAACATAGCATTATTCCAAAAACTAGACTAGCAACCCTATTACTATAATTGATAAGAAAAACTTATTTACCGTCCCCTAACCTTTCAGTGCTCATTAAGATCCTTCACTGCGTTCAGGATGACAAGGGGTGGAGAGAGGGACGGTCAATTACTTTTTGCAACATAGCATTAGGCCAAAAACTAGACTAGCAACCCCATCACTATAATTGATAAGAAATACTTATTTACCGTCCCCTAGCCTTCCAGTGAGCATTAAGATCCTTCACTGCGTTCAGGATGACAAGCGGTGGAGAGAGGGGGACGGTCAATTACTTTTTGCAACATAGTAATAGGCAGAAACTAGACTAACTACCCCATTACTATAATTGATAAGAAATGCTTATTAAGCGTCCCCCACCATGAATCCTGTAATTAATGCACAACAGTTATTAACCGTCCCTCTTCTGGCGGGGGCCACGTAGTTGCTCCCGAATTAGATTTGCTTGATTACGTGGTAAACTCCTTCTTCATTATTGGTGTACTCAGAGACATTATCCCATTTATCCAATAAGCATTTTTCCGAGTTTCTCATTGCAATTCCAATTCCTGCATATTTCAGCATTTCCAAATCATTTAAGCCATTTCCTATTGCCAGTATATTTTCACTTTTTATGTTTAAATGCTCTGCTAAAATCATAAGCCCTTTGTCCTTGGATATATTCCTTGGAACAACGTCAATTGAGCTGGGCATGGATGTGGTAACAGTAACATCTATGTCCTTCAGCTTTTCATCTATTACCCCATTCCTGTCTTCTTTATAATAAATAACAATCATGTTAACGTCTTCTTTTATATTCTCACTAAGTTTTCCCACAACCTTATAATCAATATTTCTGCTTTTTGAGAAGGCTAAGGATTCTTTGTCAGGCTCTTTTATACATAAAACATCATCTATATAAACCTTAACATACAGGTCTCTTTCTTCTCCATATTTAATGATTTTTAAAGCTTCAGACAAAGGGATTTTCTTGGAAAATTTTTCTTCTTTCCCTGGAATAAACACCTTCGCTCCATTATATGCAACAATCGGAAGCTTAAGCTCCAGTATACTGCTGACTAATTCAGCAGCCTTAAGCATTCTTCCAGAAACTAAGGCAACATATATGTCTCTATTGACTAAATTCTTAATTGTTTCCTTAGCCCTTAGAGATACTTCAAGATGATCATCCAGCAAAGTTCCATCAAGATCAAGTGCAACTAGTTTAATATTTTT
>JBEQBT010000282.1:0-4006 GCA_041639705.1 Clostridiaceae bacterium
CGGCGGCTGCCATTGCATTTTCTATATTATACTCAAGTTTACCATCCATTGTTGATGGCATATCTGAAATATTTACAATTGGTTGAACCTTTTCACCATCTCCAAAGCATATGAAATTATCCTTTAAAAATACTGCTGAGCCCTGGTCCTGCAAATGCTTTTTAAGTATTATATTATCTGGATTTTTAGAAAAATAAATTATATTACTTTTTACCCTTTGATTTATTATATTAACAGTCGGGTCATCAGCATTAAGAACAACATATCCATAATCCTTTACAGCCTCAGCCACAAGAGATTTTACATTTGTTAAGTCCTCCATTGTTTCTATACCATCAATGCCTAAATGGTCCCCTGAAATATTAGTTATTACTCCAACATCTGCAAGATCATAACCAAGTCCTCTTCTAATAATTCCCCCTCTTGCTGTCTCAAGCACTGCGGCTTCAACACTTTTATCCATAAGCACACATCTTGCACTGTCAGGTCCCGTATTGTCACCCTTATAAATTAATTTGTTATTAATATAAACACCACATGTTGTAGTCATTCCAACGCACAGCCCCTTAAGAGAAAGAATGTGGGCTATCATTCTGGTGGTCGTTGTTTTGCCATTTGTACCCGTAACCGATACAACCGGTATTGAATAGCTCCCTCCGCTTGGAAATAGATAATCAACTATATATGCCGCAGCATTCCTTGGCTTACCATAGGTAGGATACATATGCATCCTTATTCCAGGTGCTGCATTAACCTCTATAATAACTCCTCCTGTTTCTCTAATTGGCTTTGAAATATCCTTTGTACAAATATCTATTCCTGCAATGTCGAGCCCCACAGCCTCGGCAGCTCTAATAAAAATTTCAATGTTATCAGGATGTATAATATCTGTACAATCCTTTGCAACACCTCCTGTTGAAAGATTTGCATTAAACCTTAATGTAACCTTTTCCCCCTGTTGGGGAATATAATCAAGTCCTAAGCCATTATTCTTTAAATAATTAATAGTTATATCATCAATCTTTATCTTTGTTAAAGGTTTTTCATGGTCAAATCCTCTGAGAGGATTTTCATTTTCCTTATCTATTAGCTGAAGTATATTGTGTTCTCCATCTCCTACAATTCTTGGAGGCATCCTAAGGGATACAGCAACTACCTTTTTATTCAATACTAAAACCCTGTAATCCCGTCCTTCAATAAACTTTTCAATTAATACATTACTATTTATTTTCGAAGCAACCTCGTAAGCCCACAATGCTGTACTATCATCCATTATTCCTACCGTAACACCCTTACCCTGATTACCATTCAATGGTTTAATCACAACAGGATAACCTATTTTTTGGCATGCCCCTACTACATCCTCTGGGCTATCAGCAGCCTCTCCATCTGCAACAGGAATACCTGCTGTTTTTAGAGCTTCTCTGGTTAATTCCTTATCACAGGCTATATCAACTGCTATACAGGAAGTACTATCTGTTAGTGTTGCTTCAATACGTCTTTGCTTTTTTCCATAACCCAACTGCAAAATACTCTGATTTCCAATTCTTAAAACAGGTATACCTCTTTTTAATGCTTCAGAATATATTCCAAGGGTACTAGGACCAAGCCTTATATCTGCAATATTTTTTTCTATTGACTCCATTGCCTCATCCATTGGATAATCATTTCCATCAATTATTGTGGCTATACATTCAAGTGCATATTTTGCACATAGAAGCCCTGCTTCCTTGACTTCATATTGATATATTACATTATATATAGAATCATTCACACATCTTGCCTTCCCATACTTTACGTCCTTAAACCCTAGAGCATTCTGCATCTCAATTATCATATGCTCAAACACATGTGGGAGATATGTTCCAGTATTTAACCTTTCAACAAACCCGCCAACGTATCCCAGGGCACATTTATGAGTTTTTAAGTTCGGCAGAGCTTTTAAAAGTCTTTCATTAAAACCTTCAATATCCATTGTAGGAGTATCATATTTATCCTCAACATCCACTGTAAGCTTAATACATAGTTTGTGACTGTATATGTTTCTGCCCGTATATACTCTAGTATCAACTATTTTCATTTTTATCCTCCTCATTTTTCATCTTGAGTAAAGGCAATCTATCAAGCATGTTAAATTTATATCCCTTTGGTAGAATATGAAGCTTTATATCAGTAATAGCTAGGGACTCATCCGGTGATAGCTCTGACACATTAGTATGGGTCATAACCTTACCATCAGCAATTGTCACTGCTCCCGATCCAATTACTCTAAATGTACTGCTGCCTTCAATTACAACTGCAGTATTTTCATCAATTCCAATACCAAGTATTTCAGGATTCTGTGCAACAGCATTTAAAAGCCTTCCAATTCTCCCTCGCTGTGCAAAATGCTGGTCTATTAATACTCCTCTTATAATGTCCAGTCCAGGTGCCATTTTAATGGTACATTTTCTTGGAGATTCATCATCCTTACCTGACACTATCATTGTAGAGCAAAGGCAGGATGCACCTGCACTGGTTCCAACTATTAAGACACCGTTTTTATAAGCCGACTTAAGACTCTCCAAAAGGTAAGTACCTCCAATTAGGCTGGTTATTTTCAGTTGATCCCCACCTGTAAAAAAGATGCAGCTGCAGCCCTGTATCTCGTTTCCATAATCTAATCTGTTGGCATCATCCCTATTTTTAATATCTACAACTCTCACATCATTAAAATTCAACTTTCTAAATGTACTTAAATATGCAGCCCCAACCTCCTCAGGATAATCTGTGGCTGCTGTAAGTACAATTAATGGTCCATCCTGCTTAGAAGACTTTCTAGTGACTTCCTTTAGAATCTCGCATTTGTCCTTCTTATCTTCTGCCCCACCAATTATTATTAGGTTGCCGAAATTTTCATCCATAATCTCACCTTATATTATTTTTTGTCCTTTCAAATTACATTTTTAGTCACTTAATATTTTTACCATTAGGTATTTATTTATACAAAAAAGGAGTTTCCCTAAAATGCTTTTTTTCTCATAAAAATTGAACATGTCATTTGAACGTAGTGAAGAATCTTAAAGACCCTTCACTACGTTCAAGATGACATGCCCAAATCATGATTTTTAGTAATTTCAAGACAACCCCTTATATTATGTTTATCTCATAAACATTTTTTTAGGTATTAATATTTTCGCTCCTGCTTCAATATAATCAGGGTCCTGAATCTCATTAATTTTTACAATGTCCTCTATGGTTGTGAAATATTTTTTTGCAATTTTCCATAGATTGTCGTTTTGCTGAACAGTATATATTATTATACTTGGCATATTCCTTATGCTGTCAGTAATATCTATCTCCTCAACCCCCTTGACAACATCTAATACTGCCTTACTGAATACCTTTGCCCCTGATTCCACAATAACCTTTATATCTATTTCTCTTCCAGACATTTTCTCATATGACATATGTTCAATGTTTGCATTTACCTCTGACACCATATCAAACTTAACTCCAGGCATATCAATTGTTGATTTGAATGGAATCTCCTCTATATAGTTTTCCATTCCACCCTCTTCAACTGCTGCCATATATATTACACAGCAGCTTATAATACCTTCAATGATTACCTTATCCTCAACAATCTTAGAATCTGTAACCACGGGATTTACATTTATGTGTTTGATCTGTCCAATAGGCTTTATATCGTCATTCAACACTATCTTTTCCTTAATATTCTGGCTATCAACGCCTTCTCCAAAAAAGCTCATTGACTTTACTGTCTGTTTTTCCAATTCATATTTTTCCTCTGGAGAATAGGCATCTTCAATTCTCTCCATTTCCTTTTTCATATAAACTTTTGTCTTAATGTCAACTACAACCTCAACCTCTATACCCTTTCTTTCACCATCTTCATTTTCCTTTACTTCCTCATAATCATCCTGTATTTTAAATGAAACATCACATTTCATTCCAGGAGCTACCCCTGACATGTTCATTTCATGGGTAAAAGCAACATCCTGCT
>JBEQBT010000283.1:0-3996 GCA_041639705.1 Clostridiaceae bacterium
GATCTCATTTTGTATAATATACTTTGAGTACTATTTTCATTCTCTGTATCTTGAAACTCAAGTTCAAACAGCTTAGTATCAATTGCACCTGTTAGTACCTTCTTAAAGTTTTTAAGGTATAACTCCTTCATTTCCTCATCTAGTTTTTCAAAGTGATGCAGCTCCTGGTGTATAACTACTCCATTATCCTTTTTCAGATAAACATTATAAAGTTCATTAATATTAAGCTTAAAGGTATCAAGCTTAAATTCCTTCCTTAAACCTGCAAGTTCTTTCTTATTCATATGTCCAACTCCTCGTCTTTTAAAGTATGTATGATTATATTATATATTGTTTTCATGCTTAAAAGCTAACTTTATTTCATATCCTATTCAGCAGAATATGGGTTTTAACTAAAATGTCTGGGCGTCTGCTTGATTTAAAACCATTTCCCGTTCTAAAAACTTTTTCAGGTAATCTTTGTCCTCCTGTAATTATTGAACCATCAGTAACTGAAACAGCAACTTCTGCAATTTTTTGATTATGAGCCCCTGTGCCGAATGGTTTTGGTCCTGTCTTAACCCCTTCCTTAACAGCATCCTTAACCTTATCTCCCACAACAGCAACATCCTGTACACGATCAACAACCTTTTCAACCTTAGCTGTTTTCTTTGCTACCTTATATACCTTTTTAGCCTTGGATATTTGCTTGGTTACATTAACGGTTCTCTTTACTTCTTTTGCTCCGTCTACTGCGTGGTCTACTACCTTTGCTGTCCTTATTGCTGCTTGGGCAGCATGTAAGGATGTACTTGCTACTCCAGTTGGGTCTAAAAAGGATAGAACGTCCAGTCCAATCATTAATCCCTTTCCTAAGGTTGGCTTCTTTATAAAGTCCACAACATCAATTGCAAGGAATATTGCATCTACTATCCAATGACCATCTGGGTCAATGTTGTTTATTGGATCTCCCTCTGCATACAGGTATTTGTTCTGGATTGTAAAAAGAAACCCAGCAGCGACCACTGTTGGTGGTGTGCTGGGATGCAGAAATATTATTAGTATTTATATTTGAGTAATGTATTTACTAGGAATCGAATCAGCTAACCAAACTTTATCATTCCCATGGTAGAATACAATCCCATCTTCATATGCTTTTCTAGAATTTACTACAAGCAACATAGGATTATTATCTCGCCTTTTGCCGACTTGCATTGCAGTTTCCTTATCAATAGACAGATGAACATATTGTCTTGTTTGTGGCAATAATCCATTTTCTACTATTGATGACATAAACCTCTTAGCAGTTCCATGATATAATACTTCTGGTGGCTCCATAGGTATTTTGTTAATTTTGTTTGGTGTTGAATGGCCGTATAATGCTCTTATTTTTCCATTTACAATTTCATGACGCTTTTTATCTGATGACTCTATCATATTAATCAAAGCATCTTCATTTACATTTTCCCAATGACTATTTTCTTTTAAAACATCTATTAATTGAGCAATACTTACCCATCCTTCATTGTCCAGTTCCAGTTCATATTCCCATGGTGCATGTCTTAATACATATGATACTTCTTTGCTTAATTTTAAATAATCCATAATGCGCCCTTTCATTCTTCTATTCAAATTCTATCATTTCTTCAATTGCATCTCTAAACCAATCCCAAAAGGTCTTATAGCATTTTCTTTGTTCATATCCTGACGAAGCAAAATCGTGGATTATTTTAACCTCTTCCCCCTTATTTTGTTCAAAGCAAGCTATATCATCATTATCATCTCTTTTGGCAAATGGTATCAAAACTCTGTTAGGGTATCTTCCTTTAAGACCCTCATATCTGTACATCATTTGTTCCTTATCCATGATGTACCATAAATCTAAGTCAACTAAATTCAAATTCAATATCCTTAGGAAGGATTCAGGATAACTGAACCCAACTGGTAAAATAGATTTATCTAATAATTCTATATTCATCTTTAATTACCATCCCATCCTATAATATTTGACCCATTTGGATATGTGTTCCTATATAAACTATTCTGTTTTCCAATTCTTAAATTTATTGCATCTCCCCATGTTTGTGGTATACCTTTTTTTGTAGTAAATCTTCCTACCAAATCACTTGGCAACAAATCGTCATAATTATATATATTTGCTTTTACATCTATACCAACATTCCTAGCAGCTAAAACTCTTGTATTGTCAATGGTTGTTAATTTACCATCACGCATCTTCACTACATCAATTGGATCACCCTTCCATCCGTTTTGCTTCATACTTTGTATAATTTCTTCAGCACCATTTGCAGAGCTTTGGCTAAACCTAATCTCATTTGAATTTATAGACTTAGCCGCCCCCTTAACAGTATCCTTAACCTTATCTCCCACAATAGCAACATCCTGAACACGATTAACTACCTTTTCAACCCTAGCTGTTTTCTTTGCTACCTTGTATACCTTTTTAGCCTTGGATATTTGCTTGGTCACGTTAACGGTTCTTTTTACTGCTTTTGCTCCATCTACTGCATGGTCTACCGCTTTTGCTGTCTTTATTGTTGCAGTTACTGCATGCAGAGATGTACTTGCTATTCCAGTTACATCTACAAAGGATAGAAGGTCTAATCCTATCATTGCTGCCTTTCCCAAGGTTGGCTTCTTTATAAAGTCCACAACATCAATTGCAAGGAATATTGCATCTACTATCCAATGACCATCTGGGTCAATGTTGTTTATTGGGTCTCCCTCTGCATACAGGTATTTGTTCTGGCTTAATGGAGTATCCTCATCCCCGTCAACTGTATCAGGTATAATATATCTCCCTGTTGTTGGATCATAATCCCTAAAGCCCATAAAGTACATATTCAGGTCGCTGTCATAGGTTACTCCATACTTTCCTACATATCTGTATATGCTGAGCTCACCAATTTTGTCAGCATTGTCTGATGTTATAGTTACATTTCCCCAGGTGTCATATTCATAGCTTGCTACCAGGTTTCCTGTTTCATCTGTTATTGCTATTATATCACCACGGTTGTTAAATTGGTAATTATAAAGCTTTGAATTATACTTTAATCCTGTAAGGTTTCCATAGCTGTCTGCTATATAATCAATCCTCTTTATGCTGTTACCATCGTCTATTATCTCTCCAACTGCTACATCATTATCATAGAAGAAAGTATATTTTGTATTGCCTATAGTTTTTTCTGTCCTTTTACCTTCCCCGTTGTATTTATAACCAATACTCTTTGATAATACTCCTGAATCCTTTGTTGTTACTGAAAGGAGCTGGTTATCTCCATTGTAATCAAAATTAGTTTCAATGCTATCCCCGATAATTTTTGTAAGATTTCCATTTTCGTTATTATACTCATAGCTTGTTACTCCAATCAGTCTTCCAAGTTCAGTTACTATTTTGCTTGTCAACCTATTATTATTATTTATATCAAATTGAAATTCTGTAATTAATGTTGCATTATCATCTATTTTGGTTAAGTTTCCATTGCCATCATATTCATACCTTATTACTGTATTATCTGAATTAGTAGCTGTAGCAACCTGTCCTGCTGAGGTGTAGGTATATTTTTTGAGTAATGGACTGGTCTTTGGATCTACTCCGTTTCTTATTTCCTCCAACTATTTCTGTTTTTTTATTTCCAGCATTATCATAAATATACTCAGTTGTAATGCTGGGATTTGAGCTGTCGTTTATAGTTGCAACTTGATTTGACTTATAATAACTGTAGGAAACTGTTCTTGCTACACTTTCACCATTGTCTATTGACTTCGTACTTGTGATATTATCAAATACATCATAATAATACATTTTAATGTATTTTTTAACATTACTTACTAAATCCTGTCCTACCGCAGGTTTTGTTTCTCCAGTCAGCCTATTCCTCTCATCATAGTAATAGCTTACCTTAGAAGCCTTTGTGCCATCTTTTTTGTATCTTATTTCAGATATCTTGTTACTGTTTAAATCATACTCATATCCAATAATATTACCTTTGGCAT
>JBEQBT010000284.1:0-3862 GCA_041639705.1 Clostridiaceae bacterium
AATATCAGCCATTAAATCACTTCCTTAGGGTTTATACTATTTATTATAACAGAATAAATAATACCACTCAACAAGATGGGAAAGTAAGTAATATCCATAAATATCGAAATATAAAACGTGTTGTCGAATTGTGAAAATGTGGCAATAAGAATTAGAATGTCCTTAGAATATCTTTGTGTAAAAGCGAATATAATAATTACAAAAAGGAATATTGCCTTGCTTTTCTTATGTTTTTGTTATATAATTACCATGGATATTTTTATGAAATGGAGGCGATGAAGTGAAGTCTGACGGAAGGTTTTTTGTTTCAAAGTTGGCAAACATTCTTCGCAGCATTAAACAAAGGCTTAATGTTAATGCATCATTTGGTGTAATAATTGGGATAGCCTTCGCAGTAACCTCTCTAGGTATATACATAGATAAAAACATGGTGTACGCAGTAAAAGTAAACAGTAAAACGGTTGGGTATGTAAAAGCATCTAGTGATTATGAAAAAGCCCTTGAAGCAATTAGGAAGTCGGATGGTGAAAATCCGTTAAATGCTTTATCTGTACAAAAAATGCAGGTGTCAGGTAAAAAGTTCATGACTAGCGAGGAAATAGAAAAGATTGCTAGGGAAGAACTTAACCTTAAAATGCCAGGGGTTATTATCTACGCAGAAGGTAATGAAATTGCAAGAGTTGAGAGCTTTGAAGCAGCAAATAAGGTACTGGATGAAATTCAGAAGTATTATTTAAATAAGCTAAACTATAAGGAATACAAAATTGTATCTACTAATATAAATGAAAAAATTACAACCTATCAGGCTCTAATGGAATCTCAAGAAATTTTAGATGTGGACGACACAGTTGAAAAGATTGTTAATGGAAGAGGTATTGAAAAAAAATATACTATTAAAGATGGAGACACTATTTGGGACATAGCATTTAATAATGATATGACAATAGAAGAAATTCAAGCAGCAAACCCAGATACCAATCTTGATAAGATTAGTATAAATCAAGAAATTAACCTTGCATTAAGCCAGCCCTATATAAATGTTCAAGTAGTTGCTGATGTAAAAGCAATAGAAAATGTACCTTACTCAGTTAAAAATGTAAATGATAGTAAAATTTACAAAGGAAGTTCAAAGGTTACTCAAAAGGGTAAAGAAGGAAGTGCAGAGGTAGAGAAAAAAGTTACAGTATTAAATGGGAATGTAACTAAAGAAGAAGTTATAGCAACTAAATTAATAACACCTGCTGTACAGCAAGTGGTTGCAGTTGGAACAAAAGCTAAAAGTTATGGTTCATCTAATTATATAGCTTCCTCATCAACAGGTACATTTAGTTGGCCAACTAGGGGCTCAATAACTTCAAGGTTTGGTAGAAGATGGGGAGAGTTACACACAGGCCTTGATATTGCAGTACCAAGAGGAACAATAGTTAAAGCAGCCGATAGTGGAGTTGTTTCCTTCGCTGGATGGAATGGCGGTTATGGATACTGCGTTATTATTAACCATAAGAATGGTTATCAGACACTATATGGGCATAACAGTAAACTTTATGTAAAAGTTGGTCAAGAGGTAAGTAAGGGACAAAAAATTGCATCTTCTGGGAGTACCGGTAGGTCAACTGGACCTCATGTTCATTTTGAAGTTAGAAAAAATGGAGTTCAACAGAACCCAGAAAGATATCTGAATTAAAAATCAAGGGATGCACTGCATTCCTTTTTTTTATTGCTTAAATATAAAAGCTAATTTGTCATCCTGAGCCCAGTGAAGGATCTTTCCTTAAGATGCCTAAGATCCTTCACTACGTTCAGGATGACATGGGACTATAACAGATTAGGCTTTCATAACAATCTTATTTTAATATTTTATCAAATACCATTAATCCATTTCCCTGTGAAAACTTATTCTCTCCGATACTCACAGTAGAAAGGGTTAGTACTGATTTCAAGTCCCCAGGTTTTAGTTCAGGAGTTTTTTCGAGTATTAGGGCACATACACCAGCAATTAGTGCACATGCAGCTGAGGTTCCTGACATTGAAGTATATGGATTTTTAGCATCTGGTTTACCATTTTGGGTTGGGTTATATGAAATATTTGATGCTAGGGAGGTTATACCCATTGAAGGAGCCACTATGTCTGGTTTCGAGGTTCCTTCAGATGTAGGACCTCTGCCCGAAAAACTGCTTATTTTATAATTTTTTATATTATTGTCTATACATGAACACCCTCCAACAGTTATGACATCTTTAATATTTCCCGGGAAATATATACTATAGGGTTGAGGACCTAAATTTCCCGAAGAAACTACTATGGCAATATTTTCGTTAAGAGCGTTTTTAATAATATCCTCAAGTGGATTTACCTTTATTTTATTCATATAGGGGAATTCAAATGGCAAGCATATAATTCGTATATTATGTTTGTCTTTTAGCTCTATAAGAAGATCTAAAGCTTTAATTATATCTGATATGAACCCGTTTCCAGAAGCATCAAATGCTTTAATAACACATAAATTAGAATCTGGTGCAGCCCCAACATAAAGATTTGAGGAAAGAGCACCCGAACCTGAAATGCATCCACTAATAAATGTTCCATGACCATTATCATCATATGGCTTTTCGTAACCATTTATCAAATCATAAAAACAGCTAATGGCGTTTCTCTTAGATGTTAAGTCAGGATGAGGAAAAACTCCAGAATCAACTAAACCAATTCCTATGTCCTTACCTGTAAGGCTAAAAACCCTGGCATGATTTATTCCAATTGCCTCTGACGCATTTCTTAATGTTAATGAAGCTTTGTGATCCATAGATATATAGGATACCTCTGGAATCTCTGAGAGTTTATCAATTGAAAAGGGAGATAGTTCACAAGATATTGCCTTTACATGATGATATTCATATTTTATTCTACCTCCGTTATAAAGTATCTTGTATTTAATCATTTTTAAATTATCTTTATAACAAAGGATTATGGGTATTTTTCGTTTCATATTTATTTTCATATAGGTTTTTATATTAGAATCTATCTTTCTACCAAATCCCAAAAACCACATTATACCACCTTAAAAAACTTATGCAATATATTATATGCAGGAAGTGTGATAGTGTGAAGTGGAATATGAGATTAGTAAAAATTTGTGCTATAATTAATTATATCTATCATGAAATAGGTTTGAATTTTTATAGGAATAAGCAGGAGGCAATATTATGGCTTTAATAGATTTTAAATGTAAGAATTGTGGCAAGGAATTTTTTGAAATCATAAACAAGGATGGAGAAAAAGTACTCTGTCCTGATTGCATGGGAGAAAATGTTGAAAAGATTTATAAGGGCAAGTTTTATGGTAAGGGTGCCGGCTGTTCCGGAAGCTGCTCTGGATGCAGCGGATGCCAATAAATATAAAAAGAGGCTGTCACTCTGAACGTAGTGAAGAATCTTAAAAATCCTTCACTACGTTTAGAATGACAGCCATAAATTTTTATGTGAACAGTTATTTTTTAGTAGTTTTGCAACAGCTTTTTAATTTTACTTAATTGATTCTTCGATTTGTGATGTAATATGCTTGTAAAATGCCTTTGCTGTTGGAGAAAGTGTTCTTTTTGTATGAGTAACAACATAAATATCTCTTGTTATATCAAGGTCCTCAATATGATGCATTTTGATTAATCCAGTGGATATATAATCATTACATGCTAGTTCTGATACAATTGAAACTCCCAGTCCGGACTTTACAAATTGAAGTACAGCCTCAAGGCTGCTAACTTCAGCAAAAACCTCCAATTTTTCAGCAGAATATCCTCTGCTTTTTAAAGAATGCTCAAACACATTTCGGGTAGCAGATCCCTTTTCCCTTAATATGAATGGAAGT
>JBEQBT010000285.1:0-3845 GCA_041639705.1 Clostridiaceae bacterium
CGGGTTAACTCCAGCTGGTGGCACACAACCCCCGAATCCTATTTTAGCAGGTATTATGACACCTGTTTTAGCTTATACAACTGGTTTGGGTGCTGCCCAGGCATTAGCTTTGGCACTTCCATTTAGTTTCTTAATGCAATATGTAATTTTATTTTTCTGGTCATCATATTCGTTTTTAATGCCTAAACTAGATGAGTATGCTAAAAAAGCTGATACTAAAAAATTTATGATACTTAATTTGTGCTCACTTATTTTGGTTGGTATAGCATATGCTGTAGTTGTATTTTTATCTGCTTATTTAGCACAAGACTCATTGCGTCAAGTTGTATTAGGAATGCCAGCATGGTTGACACATGGATTTGAAATTATTGGCCGTGTTTTACCTGGAATCGGGTTTGCAATGTTGCTAAAAATTATGTTAAGAGGATGGCTTGTTCCATATCTATTAATTGGTCTAGTGTTCGCAACATTTATTCCATTTAATAATTTATTGCCTCTAGCTATTGTTGCAATAGCCTTAGCAATATTTGAATTTAATAAACCACGTACAAATAATAGGATAAATTTAATCGGAGGTGAGTCAGAGGATGGAATCTAATAATAAATTTACAAAACATGAAATAACTAAACTTGGTTTATTTACAATGTTTACAACTATTACATTCAACTATGAAAGAATGATGGCTCCAGGATTTACCTTTGTTCAAATTCCATTTCTGAAGAAAATTTATAAGAATGATAAAGATGGTTTATCGGCTGCATTAACTGACAATATGGAATTTATTAATACTCATCCTAATTTTGTTGGATTTCTATCTGGATTATTGCTTTCTTTAGAAGAAGCTAAAGAAGATCGCAGTGTTATTAAAGGAATAAAAATGGCATTGTATGCACCATTAGCAGGTATAGGTGATGCCTTCTTCTGGTTTACTTTATTACCTATAATGGCAGGTATTAGTGGTTCCTTGGCAATGGATGGTAATATCATTGGACCAATATTATTTGCTCTAGTGTATTTGAGTGTTTATTTATTACGTGTACCTTTAACCCATTTCGGTTATAATTTAGGCCTTAAATCCTTATCAAAACTAAATGAAAATACTGAGAAAATTTCTCGCTCTGCCAGTATAATTGGAATCACCGTTATAGGTGGACTTATTGCAACTTATGTATCTTTAGCATTAAATATAAAAATAAATTTAAATGCGGGAAATACTTTAGAATTACAAAGTCAATTATTAGATAAAATATTCCCCAATATTTTAGGAATTGGATATGTTTCGCTGCTATATTTTCTATTAAAAAAGAAAAACGTAAGCCCTGTAATATTGATTATCATGACTTTTGTTATTATGCTTGCTGGTTCATTCTTTGGAGTTCTATAAATGAAATTTCTAAATGTAAAAAATTATAGAGAATTAAGTGTAATAACAGCGCAAACAATGATTAATGCAATCAAAGATAATCCTTGTGCAAATATTTGCTTAGCCAGTGGAGCGTCACCTGATTTAGCATATCAATTATTTGTGCAAATGGTCATAGAACAATCTATAGATATTAGTCATGCTATGTTTACAAAATTAGATGAATGGTGTGGCTTTGATGGAGATCATGAGGCTACATGTGAGAAATATATTCAAGACCGGATTATTAAAAAATTGAATATTAAAAGGGAGAATTATATTACTTTCAACCCAAATGCGTTGGATTTTAAAAAAGAAGTGGAGAAAGTTGGAAAACTGTTGCACCAATATCCAATAACTTTATCTATTTTGGGGATAGGTAAAAATGGACATTTAGGGTTGAATGAGCCTAATGACTACTTAAATCCTTTTACGCATATTGAAATATTAAGTGAGACTACTAAGGCTCATCAAATGTTGGGTAATGAAGTTGTAGATAACGGTATGACAATTGGTATGAACGAAATTTTAAATTCAAAAAATATTCTTTTACTCATTAGTGGTTCAAATAAACAAGAAATATTTAATCAATTTTTAACTGAAAAAATTACTACAAAATTACCTGCTTCCTTTTTATGGCTGCATCCAAATACGACTTCAATTGTTCAAACTGATGTGTTTCACTATTAAAATTTATACAATTGTCTTTATAATTAATCGAGATTAATTATTGGCAAATTGGAGGAGGTATTTTCCATTACATGGAGAATACCTCCTTTTTTATTAGGTTGATAAGTCACATGTTATACCAGTTGTAAAAGACAGCAATTAGTAAACTAGGGCGGTCAATAATTCTTGTGACCAAATCATCCACCCCGCATATTATGTTATATGCGGGGTGATTTTTATGGTTTATGCAGTTATTATGTCAGGGGGCTTAGGCTCCAGGTTCTGGCCTAAATCCAGAAAGAACCTTCCCAAGCAGTTCTTAAAAACGGTTGGGGATAAAACCATGATAGAATGTACGGCAGACAGGGTGTTAAATGTTATTCCAAAGGACAAGATTTGTGTTGTAACTAATAAAAATTATGTTCCAATAATTCAAAATCTCTTGAATATTAAGAGTGAAAATATATTTAAGGAGCCTGCAAATAAGGAGACCGCCTCCTGTATAGGCCTTGCTGCAGTTAAGCTTTTAAAGAAGGATTTTGATGCAGTCATGGTTGTACTCCCATCGGATCATGTGATAATTGGTCAGGAGGAGTTTGAAACTACATTAAAAACAGCAATAGATATTGCATCGAATGGAGATTATCTTGTGACAATGGGGATTAGCCCGAACAGGCCTGAGTCAGGCTATGGCTACATCGAAAAGGGCGATGAAATGGAAAAAGGGGCTTATAAGGTAAAAAGATTTGTGGAGAAGCCAAATGTGGATGTTGCAAAGAGTTTTTTAGAAAAAGGAAACTACTTATGGAACAGCGGCATGTTCGTATGGAGAGCAGACCGCCTTATAAGGGAAATAAAGAAATACCTTCCAGATCTCTATAGAAATCTTATGAGGATATATGAAAATCTGGGAACGCCCCAGGAAGAAGAGGCTATTAATGAGGAATATTCAAGGATTGATGGAATATCCATAGATTTTGGAGTTATGCAGAGAACTCACAGGGCAGTTGTGCTGGAGACTAATTTTCTTTGGGATGATATTGGAAGCTTTACCTCCTTGGAGAGGTTTTTAAATAAGGATGATGATAATAATATTGTACCAATGAATGAAGCTAGCCTTCTTGATGTAACAAACACCACAATTATTGGAGATAAGAGGCTTGTTGCTGGTATTGGATTAAAGGATATGCTTATAATCGATACTGAGGATGTAGTGCTTGTATGCCCAAAGGACAGATGTCAGGATATTAAGGAACTAGTAAAGAAAATGTCAAACCAGGATGAGTTTGAAAGGTTTATGTAATGGGATTCACTTGAAGGAGTTGAACTTTTAATTGTTCAACTCTTTTATGTGCGCCAGGCATGGCAATTAACTAGGTGGTGAAAGTCCACTGTGGGGGTCTGTAGTTACCAACCACTAGCCAAAGACAAGGTATCCACCGCGAGGTGTGAACTGAAGGAAGTCTTAGGCAAAGTTCCGACCCAAGGAACACGAACATTCTCAGGCAAACTATTTGTGGATAAGTCTGCATAACAAGACAAAGTCCAATAACTACACGGAACGAATAGATGTAAAGAATGTGGGTATATGGAATGAAAGTGAATTGTCTTACCCTGGGATATCTCATGGACATGCAGAGATGAATTTCAAAACATGGTCGAAAACGGTTTGTCGTGAGAAGTCAGCAGAGGTCATAGTACCAGATATAGTTAACGATATTTGGGAAGGACTGAACATTAGATAACTCGTGATGGTAAAACAGTGTAGTTTGT
>JBEQBT010000286.1:0-3823 GCA_041639705.1 Clostridiaceae bacterium
AGGAATATGCAAAGGAAAAAAATGTCCCAATTATCCATCCGGAAGTTGGTCAGTTTTTAAAGGTTTTAATCAAATCCCATGGTGTTAAGAAAATACTTGAGGTTGGAACTGCAATAGGATACTCTGCAGGATTAATGGCTGAAGCAGCAGGTTGTAACTGTGAGATAGTTACAATTGAAAAAGATGAGGAAATGAAGGACTTAGCAATGGAGAACACTCAGAAACTTGGTCTTGAAAGCAATATAAAAATACTATTTGGAGATGCACTTGAAGTATTAGAGGATATTCATGGAGAATTTGATATGGTTTTTTTAGATGCTGCTAAGGGGCATTATGATCATTTTCTTCCAATGTGTTTAAGCCATTTAAAGGTAAATGGACTTTTAGTATGTGATAATGTACTATTCAGAGGTATGATTGCTACTAACAAGCTCTTAATAAGAAGGAAAATTACAATAGTAAAACGAATGAGAAAATACTTAACACATATTTCAAGTATGAGAGAATTGGAAACAGTTGTTTTACCTATAGGAGATGGAATATCACTTAGCTGTAAGCTAGAGTAATGATTTCAATTAGGAGTGATTTTATGAATAAGGTTGAACTGTTGGCACCTGCTGGAAATCTTGAGAAATTGAAAGTAGCAATAATTTATGGTGCAGATGCGGTATACATTGGTGGAGAAGTCTTTAGTCTTAGGGCTAAGGCTGATAATTTTGATAAGGAAAAAATGATAGAAGGCTTGAAATTTGCTCATGAAAGGGGAAAGAGAATTTATGTAACTGTAAACATATTTGCACATAACTCAGATTTAGCTGGAATGCCGACATATATAAAGCAGTTATATGACATAGGTGTAGATGCAGTAATAGTATCTGACCTTGGAGTTTTTTCAATAGTAAGGGAAGCTGCACCAAACTTGGAGGTTCATATTAGTACCCAGTCAAACAGTACAAACTATAAAACATGTGAATTTTATTATAAAATGGGTGCAAAAAGAATTGTTCTTGCAAGGGAGCTTTCTTTAAAAGAGATTAAGGAAATCAGAGAAAATATCCCGGTCGATTTGGAATTAGAGGCTTTTGTACATGGTGCTATGTGTATGGCATACTCTGGAAGATGTTTGCTTTCCAATTATATGACAGGCAGGGATGCAAATAGAGGAGCCTGTGCCCACCCCTGCAGATATAAATACCATCTTGTAGAAGAAAAGAGACCTGGAGAATATTTCAAAATAGATGAGGATGAAAGAGGAACATATATAATGAATTCCCAGGACCTTTGTATGATAGAGCATATACCAGATATAGTGGATAGTGGTATAAAAAGTTTTAAAATAGAGGGAAGAATGAAAAGCTCTTATTATGTTGCATCAGTAATAAAGGCTTATAGAGAAGCAATTGACAGCTACTTATTAGATAAAGAAAATTACAAATTTAACCCAAAGTGGATTGATGAACTGTCAAGGGCAAGCCACAGGGAATTCTCTACAGGATTTTATTATGGTAAACCTAAAACTCAAATTTTTGGAAATTCTTCATATATAAGAAGCCATGATATTGTGGGACTTGTAGTAGATTATGATGAGAACGGAAAAATTGCAACAATAGAGCAGAGAAATAGGGTATTTAAGGGAGAAGAGGTTGGAATTTTAACCCCTCATGGAGAAGATTATAGTATTGTTTTAAGCCAAATGTGGAATGAGGAAGGAGAAGAGATTGAAGTAGCACCTCACCCACAGATGATATATAAAATAAAAACTCAGAAACCATTAAAGCAATATGATATGTTGGTTAAGGAGAAGGGGGAATAATATGAGTAAACCTATTTTAATTGGGATAGCAGGGGGAACTGGATCTGGTAAAAGCACAGTAGCTAAGGAAGTATATAGATGTCTTCCTGAAAACAGTATTGCAGTAATTGAGCAAGATTCCTATTATAGGGATCAAAGCAATTTATCATATGAGGAAAGAATTAAAACCAATTATGATCATCCAGATGCATTTGATACAGAGCTTCTCCTAGAGCATTTAAAAATGCTTCAGGATGGTAAAGCTATAGACAAGCCTATTTATGATTTTGAAAACCATAATAGAAGAAATGAAACCATAAGGGTTGAGCCAAAGAATATTATAATTATAGAGGGTATTCTAATACTTGCTGAAGAAGCCCTCAGGGATAAATTTAATATTAAAATATTTGTTGACACTGATGCAGATGTAAGGATAATGAGAAGAATTCAAAGAGACATTAAGGAGAGAGGCAGGACAATAGACTCAGTTATTGAACAATATATTAATGTTGTTAGACCAATGCATCTTCAGTTTGTTGAACCTACAAAAAGATATGCAGATATTATAATTCCTGAGGGTGGATATAATAAGGTTGCAATTGACATGATGAATGCAAGAGTAAAGGAAATCGCTGCGTTTATGGATAAAAGCATATAACAAAAAACGACAAAATATTTTGGAAAATTGAAGTTTAGCTATTCCATAAATAAGCAAATTATGGTAAAATATAGTTAGAAAATAATATAACATATAGATTATAAGACAAGCACACAACTCCCAAAAGGCTCATATTATATACATAGACTCTGCTTTTTGGGGGGTGAAAAATTGATTTTAAATTTTCTTGTTAACATTATTGGTGCAGCTATTTTTCTAGTAGGGTATATAACCAATGGAAATTCCTTTCCCCATCCCCTAACTGAAGAAGAGGAGAGGAATTTGTTTTATTCCTTTAAAACAGGAAATGAATTTGCAAAGAATGAATTAATTACAAGAAACTTAAGGCTGGTTGCCCATATAATAAAAAAATTTAATCCTGCATTGAAGGATACTGATGATTTGATTTCCATAGGAACAGTAGGATTAATTAAAGCAATTGAAAGCTTTGACTATAATAAGGGAAACAGACTGGCAACTTATGCTGCAAAATGTATTGAAAATGAGATACTTATGTTTGTAAGATCCAGTAAGAAGGCTAAGCTTGAAATTTATCTTCAGGAGCCAATA
Organism: Clostridiaceae bacterium; assembly: GCA_041639705.1. GTDB lineage: Bacteria > Bacillota > Clostridia > Clostridiales > Caloramatoraceae > JARDZI01. The sequence goes on from JBEQBT010000286.1 coordinate 3,021, forward strand.
GGCGTGGATAAAGAAGGAAACGAAATTTGTCTAATAGATGTTCTTGGGACAGAAAGTGATGCTGTATTGGATGAAGTGGAAAACAAAATATCAATTAAGAGACTCCATGCACTTATTGAAAGAGTTCTTGAAGGTAAGGAAAAATTAATAATAAAGCTTAGATATGGCTTAACTGGAGAACCGCAAACTCAAAGAGAGATTGCAAAATTTCTTGGCATTTCTAGGTCATATGTATCAAGAATTGAAAAAAAAGCATTAAAAAAACTTGCTAAGGAAATGCAGGGCTAGAGTGAACTCGTTCAGCTAAAGCTGAGCATCGAGACTTCAGGTGGGGACTCTACCCCACCTGAAGCAAAAAGTGGAAACTCTACCTTATAGAAGGTGGAGTCATAGAAATTTATAAAAAGCTTGTTATGAAATATAATTTGTTTCACAACAGGCTTTTTATAGTTTTTAATTATTTATTTTAAAAAACAAGAATTTACTATATAATTATATTAAATGAATTTATTAGCAAAATCTATCATGTCTTATATAATATTGTTATATTTTGAGGTGAAGGATGAAAAATGTTTTGACACCTGATTATTATGTAACTAGTATTTATTCAATTGATTTTATTAAACTTAAATCAAAGGGTATAGAAAACCTTATTATCGATATTGATAATACGCTTGTAGCATGGGGAAGTCAGAAAGCAGATGAAAAGGCATTTTATCTAATAAAAGAACTTAGAATACTTGAATTTAAAATATGCCTTCTTTCTAACAGTTCTAAAAAAAGAGTACTGAAATTTATTCTTG
>JBEQBT010000287.1:0-3820 GCA_041639705.1 Clostridiaceae bacterium
GATAAACGTACTTGAGACAGTAACTATTAAGGAAAATCCAGTTATATTTGATATAAAGAATATTATGATGGAGTTTCATGCTTTGGGAAGTCTTATGAGCGGCAGTGGTCCTACAGTATTTGGAGTTTTTGAAGATAAGATTACTGCAGAAAGGTGCTATCATAGATTAAAAGATTATTTAAAGGAAGTATTTTTGGTCAAAACCTATAATAAGGAAGTGTAATTCATGGTAAATGCAGTTATACTAGCGGGTGACAAGGAAGAAAATGGAGGGTCTAAGGCATTAATGAGGATATCATCAAGGTACATGATAGAGTATGTTATTAGCTCTCTAAGAGAATCGGGGTGTGTGAATAAGATTTATGTTGTTGGTGATGAAAAATTAAGGGATAAGGTTGAAAATCTGGTGGACGGCTGGGTTATAGCTTGTGGAGGAATTATGGACAACATAAGACATGGAGTAGAAGAAATGGGAGACCTTGAGACACCTTGTATTATTGCCACATCAGATATACCAATGGTTAAGGGAGAAGCAATAAGGGACTTTGTTGAAAAGTGTCAGCTTAAGAGCATAGATTTGGGATATCCAATTATTGATAAAAGGTTGAATGATCAAAAATATCCAGATGTTAAAAGAACCTATGTAAAAATGAGGGAAGGCACCTATACAGGTGGGAATATAATATATTTCAATCCTAAAATTGTTGAAAACTGTTCAAGAAAGGCTGAACAGCTTATTGAATATAGAAAAAATCCATTGAAAATGGGAAAGGTATTAGGATTTACATTTTTAATAAGACTTGCAATTGGAAACCTACCCATAGGTAAGGTTGAGGATAAAGTTTTAAAGATGTTCGGTATACATGGAGAGGCTATCTTAACAGACTATCCTGAAATAGGTAATGATGTGGATAAGCCCTCGGATGTTGAATTTGTAAACAAGCATATGGATAAATTAGCGTAAGTTTTGTCTCTGATCAAATTGATCAGAGACTTTTTTAGTTGCTTTCATTGCTAAGAAAGCCTAATCTGTTATAGTCCAATGTCATCCTGAACGTAGTGAAGGTTCTTAATACGCACCTCAGAGAAAGATTCTTCACTACGTTCAGAATGACAGATGGCAATAACAGGGAAGGCTTTTATATTTACTTATTTGAATAAATAAATCTAGTTTTGCAGAAATTAATTAAAAGCTGGTGGAGGTAACATTATGAAGGCAATCTTAAAATTTATTGCTGATACATTTGATCTAAACGTACTTGTATTATTTTTAATTTCAAGTATGTTTTTACTGTTATTTGACTGTAAGGAATATAAAAAAAAAGGTTTAAAAAAGGAGTATAAATTTGTAAAATTCTTTGGCATTTTCTATATAGGTTTTGGGGTAGCCATGTTTATTTTTGCAAGATTCATAAGAATGTAGGGGTGAAGGAGCTTGGGACTATATAATAGAAAAAATAAGAAAAAAGAAATTGTTTTTGAACGTACACCTCAAACAGTAACTGATATAAAGAGGAAAATTGAGGATAATATTAACCTGACGAAGGAAACATTTAAGGATGCAAACGATTTAGTCTTTAGAGAATTTAAAGTAGGAGGACCTGATGGAATTCGGTTGTTTCTTTACTACATTGATGGGATGGCAGATAAACACTTAATAAACAATTTTGTTCTTGAACCATTAATGATAGATTCAAGGATTGTCAAACCTGACCTGGAAGAAATAAAAAACAGGATTTCTGATGCAATAAAGGCATCTGCCATGACAGTTGCAGATTTTAGAGAAGTTGAGAAAATGGAGGATGTATTTGTATACGTCATGTCAGGAGAAACTGCCCTTTTTATAGATGGATATGAAAAGGCAATAATTATTGCTACAAGGTCATGGAATGCTAGGAGTACTAGTGAACCAATGTCTGAAACCGTAATCAGAGGACCAAGGGACGGGTTTACTGAAACCTTGAGGTTCAACACAGCCCTTGTAAGGCGACGTATAAGGGATACAAATCTAAAAATCAAACAAATACAGGTAGGAGCCAGGTCAAAGACTGATATTGCACTGGTATATATAGATGATATTGTTAATAAGAGTTTAGTTGAAGAAATCGAAAAAAAGCTTAAAAAAATAAGTATAGATGCTGTTTTAGAAAGTGGATATATAGAACAGTTTATTGAAGATAAATCACTTACAGTATTTCCCCAGATGCAAGCAACTGAGAGACCCGACGTTGTGGCTGGTAGAATATATGAGGGTAGGGTAGCGATACTTGTTGATAACACTCCATTTGCACTAGTTATACCAACAGGATTAAATGCATTTTTGCAATCTCCTGAGGACTATTATTCGAGGCCAACGGTTGCAACCTTTTTAAGATACATTAGATTTATGTCCTTGATATTATCTGTAGTGGCACCAGCACTATATATTGCTCTAATATCTTTTAATCCTGCAATAATACCTTCAAAGCTTTTAATTTCCATTGCTGCCAGCAGGGAAGGGGTGCCTTTTCCTGCATTTATTGAAGCATTTATTATGGAGCTAACCTTTGAATTATTAAGGGAGGCGGGGATAAGGCTCCCAAAGGCAATAGGCTCAACCATTGGTATTGTAGGAGGTCTTGTAATAGGTCAGGCAGCTGTCTCTGCAGGGGTTGTAAGCCCTATTATGGTTATAATTGTTGCAGTAACTGCCATAGCTTCCTTTGCAATACCTAATTATGAGGTGGCAGCTGGCTTCAGGCTTATAAGGTTTGTTCTTATGATTATGGCATCTATATATGGGTTGTATGGGGTTATACTTGGATTAATTGGTACACTAATACATCTTGTTAATTTAAAAAGCTTTGGAGTACCATTTCTAGTACCCATTGCGCCATTTTATCCAAGTGCTTTTAAGGATACAGCTTTTTTCACGATGTCCTGGAAATATATGAATAAGAGGCCGGATTTTCTTGGACCTCAAGATGAAATAAGGCAGGGAGGTGCTGATAAAGATGACTCCCGATAATGATAAAATATCAAGCTTTCAGGTTGGAGTTTTTGTATTCAATACCATACTAGGGGTTGGTATATTAACCCTGCCTGCCTCTCTGGCAAAGGAGGCAGGCAATGATGCATGGTTACTTGCTATTATTTCAGGATTAAGTGATATTCCATTTTTATATTTTATTTGCAAGGTTGGAGAAAGTTATAGTGAAAAGGGGCTTTTAGGAACATTAAAAAGCTTATTTGGAAAATTCCTAGGGACTCTGCTTTCTATTCCAGTTTTAGCTTACCTTATAGTTTTTTCAAGTCTAGTAGTAAGGATATTTGCAGAAACAATTAAACTATTTTTATTAAACAATACACCCATTGAATTTATAATAATACCCCTATTAATACTTGCAATATTTTTGGCACGTTCAGGTGTGGAGCCAACCAGCAGGTTTTTTGAAGCTGTTACTCCAATCATAATTGTTATTTTAATAGGCTTAATGATTATAGCTGTTCCCGATGCAAGGCATTTTACAAATTTAAGACCATACTTAACTACGCCAGTCATGAAGTATATCACTGGGATAAAGGCCGGGATATTTGCATATGGAGGATTTGAAATTCTGCTGATTCTTTTTCCTTTTATAAAAAAACCTAAGGGAGCATTTAAAGCTTCAGTGATTTCACTATTCTCTATAATAGTCATTTATGTGGTTATAATTATTGAATCCATTTCAAAATTTGGCTCAAAGGAGACAAAAGCCCTAATATACCCGACAATGACACTAATAAAAGCTTCAGAGATACCAGGTGCATTTATTGAGAGAATGGAAGGCCTTCTAATATC
>JBEQBT010000288.1:0-3789 GCA_041639705.1 Clostridiaceae bacterium
AATTGTGGGAATCCCATATGCCGAAAATAACATGCCGATGTGGGCATCGGCCACTACAGTGCACGTTATTCTCAATGTAGTGGTGAACACTGTTCACCACTACGACGCATAACCACACTATTATGTTTTTGATATTTACTGTATAATTATATAATATAATAATGGATAAAATAAACATGTAAAGATTTTATAGAATGGAGAAAGAAATATATGATATATAAGCTTATTGCCACGGCTACATTTGGTTTAGAGTCTATAGTAGCTCAGGAGTTGAAAGATTTAGGTTATGATAATTTAATAGTTGAAAATGCAAGGGTAATGTTTGAAGGGGATGAAATGGATATTGCATTATGCAATATGTGGCTCAGAACTGCAGATAGAGTACTTATAAAAATGGGAGAGTTTAGAGCGGAAACCTTTGAAGAATTATTTCAAGGAACTAAAGAAATTGAATGGGGAGAATTAATCCCTGAGAATGGCAAAATGCATGTTGTTGGTAAGTCTGTTAGGTCAACTCTATTCAGCGTTCCTGATTGCCAGTCCATTGTAAAAAAGGCTGTTATAGAGTCTATGAAGAGGACATATAAAAAGGATTGGTTTGAAGAGGATGGACCTACATACAAAATAGAAATAGCACTTTTAAAGGATATTGCAACTCTCACAATAGATACTACAGGACCAGGTCTACATAAAAGAGGTTATAGAGGACTTTCAGGTGAGGCACCATTAAAGGAAACACTTGCCGCAGCCCTTGTTTTATTAAGTAGGTGGAATCCATCAAGAACATTGGCAGACCCACTTTGTGGCTCTGGAACCATAGCTATTGAGGCTGCATTGATTGGAAAGAACATGGCTCCAGGACTTAACAGAAGCTTTGTGTCTGAGGAATGGGATGCAATACCTCCAAAGGTATGGAGTGATATAAGAGAGGATGCCAGGAGAAGAATAAATACAGAGGATTTTAGAATACTCGCATCGGATATTGACAGCAGTGTAATAAAGACAGCTAGGGAAAATGCCCAAAAGGCAGGGGTTTATGAATATATTGCATTTCAGAGGCTCCCTGTGGAGGAGTTTAGCTCAAAGAAGAAATATGGATGTATAATATGTAATCCTCCATATGGGGAAAGAATAGGTGAAAAGCGAGAGGTAGAAAGGTTATATAAGTCCATGGGAGAGGTTTTTTCAGGCCTTGATTCCTGGTCATATTTTATATTAACATCCCATCCTGATTTTCAAAAATTATTTAAAAAGAGAGCAGATAAAAATAGAAAATTATATAATGGAAGAATAATGTGTTATTACTATGAATATTTTGGACCACTTCCTAGAAGAAGAGAGGATAGAGAAGAAAATATATAAAATAAGGGCTGCATGATTGCAGCCCTTATTCAAATATTGTAATAAATTTAATTGAATATAAATCACATACAAGTCTGGAACCTGCTTGGTCACGAAGAACTACATAGCTTATACCCACTTCTTCTAATGTGCCAGTTCTGTCTGTAAGTATATTAGTACCAATAAGGAATTCAATTCTGACTCTTTTTCTAATATTTTTTCTTAAATACGCCTGTAAAAATCCAGGGTCAAATACTGAGGGTTCCATCTGAGACATTTGTGGTATTACACCAAGGCCAGGAAGAGTGCTACTTTCCATAGAAGAAGGTGCAGCAGGTGCAGTTCCACCAACACCACCAATTCCTTGAACTACTCCAGTTGGTCCTCCAGGCATTGTGTCTGCATCCGTAAGAGGTTTTTTTGTGGATGGTATTCTTCTGGAATCATCCTCATCCATAGGATATCTAAAAATAGGTGGGTAATAATACCCTGATTCGTTTTGTTCAAACAATTCGTCCTTTTCATATTGATTTTTCTTTGACATACAAACCTCCTAATATCATGTTTCCCTGTACTTAGAAGTAGGGTTATAGAAGCAGTGCTCAGTTATTCTTGTTATAATAACTCCTGTTCTATTTCTTGGAAAATAAGTTTCGCAGACAGGACTGAATGGGTTGTAATACCATAGGGCTAATGGAATATTCCAGAGTTTATTACCTGACAAAACCCAATCAGCGATTGCATAGTGCTCTTGTGTTGGAGACATGTTGTAGATATTTTGTGCATTAACCTGCCCGTTTACAACTGTCATTGCACATGTAAACTGATAGGGTTGGAGGAGAACTTTTCTTAAATCTCCCTGGTTTAGTCTCTGGTATTCTCCATATGGAATATGAACTCTATTCATAATAACTGTTGCAACTGCTTTTTGTCCTATTTCACCTTCACTTTCAGCCTCGCACCTAATCATTCGTGCGAGTAATTCCCTTGCAGAAAGGGGCATAATGTCACCTCTTTTAGGCACTGATTAATACAATATATTCCTTTGGTTATTGTTGTGTTACAAATAATTAGATATGGAAAGATGAAAATTAATGTGGTAATAATGCCTTCTTTGATAGATAATAGTATTATATTTGACAACAAGTAATGTCAATTAAGTTAGAAAAAGCTGATTATAGGGGGAAACATAATTGAAATCAGTATGGAATGAAGAGATTTTAGTGAACTCGTTCAGCTAAAGCTGAACATCGAGACTTCTGGTGGGGACTCTACCCCACCTGGAGCAAAAAGTGGAAACTCCACCTTATAGAAGGTGGAGTCTTAGAAATTGATAAAATCATATGAAGTGGATAATAATAGAAAAATAAAACTTAATTCAATATTTAATTATATGCAGGAGGCAGCATTTAATCATGCTAATAATCTTGGAGCAGGATACGAAGACTTGACTAATAAAGGCTATATATGGGTTCTATCAAGGGTTAAGATTAAAGTTATAAGATACCCAGAATGGGGAGAAAAAATTACATTAGAAACCTGGCCAAAGGGTACGAATAAATTGTTTGCTCTAAAGCATAGGCTGAGGAACACAAAATGGGTCAAATGGAGGACAGTTAATTAATTTTTCAAAGTAGGAGGGGCAAAATGAAAATATACTCATGGAATGTAAATGGACTGAGGGCAGTTGCCAAGAAGGACTTTTTTACCTGGATAGAGGCTGAAAAGCCAGATATTCTATGTATTCAGGAAACAAAGCTTCAGGAAGACCAACTTGATGAGACCTTGAGAGAAATTCCAGGATATTATTCAGACTTTAGTTTTGCTGAGAAAAAAGGATATAGTGGAGTAGCAACCTATTCGAAGTTAAAGCCATTGAATGTATTTCATGGAATAGGTACTCCAAATTTTGATAGTGAAGGCAGAATAGTCATATCTGAATATGAAGAATTTATGCTTTTAAATATATATTTTCCTAATGGTCAGATGAATGAAGACAGACTAAAGTATAAACTTGAATTTTATGATGGAATTTTAGATTATTGTAATACAAAAGTAAGGTCAGGAAAAAAACTCATAATCTGTGGAGATTATAATACAGCCCATACTGAGATGGACATTAAAAACGCAAAGGCAAATGAGAAGACCTCAGGCTTTCTGCCAATAGAGAGAGAATGGATCGATAAATTTATAGCTAATGGATACACTGATTCATATAGATATTTTAATCCAGAAAGTATAGAGTATTCCTGGTGGAGTTATATGTTTAAAGCTAGGGAAAGAAACACAGGCTGGAGATTAGATTATCATTTCGTATCAAATAATCTTCTAGACCATGTTAAGTCCACTAAAATACTTACTGATGTTTATGGTTCAGATCACTGTCCCGTAATGATAGAATTAGATATAGATTAAGTAAGATAGTCCTCGTGAAAGAAATGTTTTTAG
>JBEQBT010000289.1:0-3768 GCA_041639705.1 Clostridiaceae bacterium
TAATGAAACAAACAATATGATAACTAAGCCAATCTGAATGATTGCAACAGATAAGTATCCCTTTTGCCATAACCCTTTTTGTGAAATAGCCACCGACATAATAACAGGACCCGCTGTTGCACCAATTCCCCAAAAACAATGAAGCCAACTCATGTGTCTCGCTGAAAAATGCAAAGCTACAAAACTATTCAATGCAGCATCAACTGCTCCTGCTCCAAGCCCCAATGGTATTGCCATCACACTTAACCATAAATAGTTTTTGCTAAAAGAAAATCCGAGCAAAGCCATTGCAGTCATAAAAACACTAACCAAAGTGAGTTTACCAGTTCCCAGCTTATTGATAATTTTGCCACTCAGCATACTAGAAACAATAGTTCCTCCAGATATAATCATGGAGATTAATCCTGCCCCAGCCATTGGTAATGATAAATCAAGACGAATAGTAGGCCATGCAGCTCCTAGCATCGAATCTGGAAGGCCTAAACTAATAAAAGCAAAATAAATGATAATAAGTAATAATGTCGTCATTTTTTCTCATCCTTTCTCATTTCCAATGTGGTTCTAATTGTTTCAACGCAATTTGTTTAATACCATTTGCAAAATCTTCACTAAAGTTACCAGATACAATAACCTTAGGCATCAATTCAGCCTTTATAATTTTTTCACAATGAGCAATGACATGTTCAATAGCTTTTTTTGTAATATTTTCTCTGTAAACAACTAAAATATCTGGATTCAAAAGACATGTAAATGTAATAATTAAATTCTTAAGAGCAGCTGAAATATTTCTCGAAACATAGGTTGGATTATCCCAGTCAATTCCATCTGGAAGAAATTTAGCTTCACCAGCCAAGCCATCTTTCCCTCTATAGATATCCCCATTAATAAAAATACCTGTACCTAAAGGATATTTCTCTGGAATATAAATACCAACCACATTTTTATCCTCATATTGATTGGAAATACAATATCCCAATACAGCGGCATTCACGTCATTTTCAAATACTACAGGTATTTGAAATTGGTTTCTTAAGTGTTCAGTAAAGGCTTTCCCTTCAAGAGCTTGATAATCACTAATTTCCATCTTTCCCTTAATTTCTTGTCCTGGCATACCTATGCCTATGGATTTAATGCTAGGATACTTTTCCAGCATTTTCTTGATTGTCAAATCGAAACTGTGGGCTGATATTTCATCTGATGTAGTCTCGCTTAATTCAATCACTTCACCATATAAATTAGCAACAGATATATGAATTAAATCCTTCAGTTCACATTCATTTGTGTAAATAATTAGTGCCAAGCTGTATTCCTCATTAAAGGAATAGATTGCCGCAGGCCTGCCACCATTCGATACTTCTAGTTTTTCAACAAAAATTTCTCCATTTTCCAAAAGAACTTCAACAAGTGAATTAATTGTTACCACGCTTAATCCCGTCAGCTTCGCCAACTGTGGTTTTGTAGCTTTTTTATTTTCTTTTATCACTCTTCTAACGATGTCTAAATTAATTTGTTTCATTAAGTTGACATTTCCAACAGCCATATTTTTCTCCCCTATTATCAAATTGTTTATAAATGCCCTTTATAAAGTATCTTTATTATATTATCTGAGCATGTCATTGTCAACTTGAAAATCTAGAAATGCACTTCTGCGCAAGAAAAAAGTACACACTTTAAAAAAAGCTATCAGATATAATCCGATAGCTTTCATTTTAACCATTTTTTACTTCAGTTATTTAATTTGAACATCCTCTAATGCTTAAATATTACACCTACCAGTTTCATATTTTTTAAGTCTGCTATTATAAGCAAGCATATTAGCAGCTAATTTGCCACTGTATAATGCTCCCTGTATCCAAGCGTGTGTTGATGAGGTATGCTCACCTGCAAAGAATATCCTATTATTATATTCTGGCCTTAACATATTATAGGAGAAAATTCTTTTCTGCCCAGGAAGTCCCATTGCGACAGCACCTTTAAACCAATCCTGTGAGTTCCATTGAAGAAATTTATAGTCCTCTACTACCGTGTCCAAATATCCCTTGGCAAGTCCATGTACCTCCTCAATATTTCTTTTAACCAAGTCTATGCGCCTCTCTTGGTTCATACTTCCCAACCTTATGGAATCCAGATTGAAATTGTATACTATTAGTACCCCTGGTTCATCCGATGTACACTTGGAAGGATCACTGCATAAAGCATGGTCAGAGGGATAAAATATTGATTGAATTAGTAAATCTGTATAAGAAATTCCTCCGATTATTCTACCATATTCCTTGTCTTCCTCCCAGAAGCGTTTTTTGCAGAATAGTAGTACTCTTCCTGCATCAAGATAATTAAATTCTCTTACTGCCTCCATTTTCCTATTACTAAATAAAGGCTTAATTTCTATTTCTCTTAAGGTTGAAAAGGGAATAGCACATATTACATAATCAAATATTTCCAGTGAATCTTGAGATGATTGTTTGACTCTATATTTCAAAATCACCTTATTATTATCCCCTGATTTAAAAATTCCATTAACATTATTACCTAATTTAAATACTACTTCTCCAAGATAATTGTCAGAAATATTTCCATATTCCAAAGGCTGCTTTGAAATCAGAGATTTATAGAAGGCAAGTGGCAGATTTGCATTTCCTCCTGCTACCTGGTATAGAGCATCAAAGTTAAGTGGATACATTTCCTGCATTATTTCAGCGTAACTGAAATATAAGATTCCTCCAGTTAATGGGTCAACACTAGATATTAAATTTATAGCATCCTGACTTAAGCCTAACATTTCAAAAACCTGACGAATACTCATATTGACTAACTCTGAATATTCTGGAGAGTACCTTGGAAGTATTTTTAAAATTTCTTCTCGTATTTCAGATGGAAGTTTATATATAGGATAATTAATTGCATAGTCATACAATTTTGGCCAGGGAGTATTTCTTTCTCTTGCAGATAAATTATACTTGGGATAGATTTTTTGTTCAATATTTTTACCTTCAGAGTCATTTCTCACTCTTGTATTATTAATATAAACAAATGTATTTGGATTACTTTGTACAAAAGGATTTGTATCGAGTTTAAATTTATTGATATAATGCCAGGTTGTCTCATGGGCTATTGGTATTCTTATTGCTCCTAGTTCTCCATAGTATTTCTTGTCCTTATCAAAATAGTAGGTATACACCCTTCCCCCTATTCTATCCTCTGTTGCATCAAATATAGTTATATCCGCACCGAGCTTTCTCAGTTCAAATGCAGCACTCATTCCTGCGAGGCCGCCTCCAATAATACCTATTTTTACTCCCTTCAATTCACCAATTGCTGCATATTTTTCAATGTCTGGTGGAGGACTTAGTAGTTTTAAGACATTTTCATAATCTTCCTCTCTTCCAGCTTTTATCATAAAACTTTTAAGCATTTCATGTCTTTGTAAATCAGTTGGATTAAATAAATTAGTCGAAACCCTTTGAGCAGTCATGAATATCTACCCCGCATTAAATACTACTGTAATATTATAATAAGAAAATCATAATAATATTACAATGTAAAACAAATAGCTGTCCTTTATCAATTTCTAAGACTCCACCTTCTATAAGTGGAGTTTCCACTTTTTGCTTCAGGTGGGGTAGAGTCCCCACCTGAAGTCTTGATGTTCAGCTTTAGCTGAACGAGTTCACTCTTCAACGCAAATAATATTCAGGTTTTAAGTTACAGTATCTTTCTCTATATAAAAATTAAACACATGCTATCCTATTCCAGCATGTGTTATCAGTA
>JBEQBT010000290.1:0-3767 GCA_041639705.1 Clostridiaceae bacterium
TGCACTGTAGTGGCCGATGCCCACATCGGCATGTTATTTTCGGCATATGGGATTCCCACAATTGATGTAGGTATCGCCTACCACGTTAATGACCTGTCGATGTGGGCATCGACCACTACTGATCTATCATGTTTCACTTTAATTGTTACGCATTCTTCCTATGGTGTATAGTATATAAAAAGCAATAACTGGCAAAATAACACCAGTTATTGCTTTGAGCTTTAATTATTAAATACATTTACAAGTTTGCTGAATATATCCTTGCTTTGCTTTATTTTTTTCTCATTACCAAGTGTACAAAGGTTGTTTTCCTTCATTGCTGCACCAATAAGGTCTGCATATTTTCTTACATCCTCTGGTGAAGTTTTCAGCACTTCATTACGCTCTGTTTGAACCTCTTCAAATGTAAGATGGCTCAAATAGTAACCAGTGGCCCTTTCACCCTTCATTGAAGGAGTTAGTGGTGCGTCCATCTCGCTTATTGTTCCTATTATATATTTTTTCATTTCCCTTTCATTTGCTTCAAAACTCCTTATATAGCTCTCTAACCCGTTATATGCCTCAAGTGTTTCTTTAATATTAGGATCACGGTAGGAAGCACAAAATACGTTTCCATTCCTGTCAAATCTTCCAAATGCTCCGTATGCTCCTCCTTGAACACGAACCTTGTTCCATAAATACTCGAGCCCTGCTATAGTAGAAAGCACCCTTAGAGTTCCAGAATATTCATAGCCCAATTTTCTATAATTATATCCCTTTGTAACATATTGTACCTTTGCCTGTGTTAATAGCCCTTCATTTTTAGGAGATAATTCAAACTTATATTCATACTTTGGAAGGCTTTCATCACCTATTTCATCAGTAAGTATATTAAGATTTGCTTTAAGCTTATCATAATCCTCTTCTGCTGTAGTATAGCTTATAATAAGGTTTTCTTTATTAAATATTGCATTTGAAACCTTCATTAAGTTAGAGGATATTTCTTCTGCTTTACCATCAAAGTCCTTCTCAAGTCCTGCAATAAATTTATAAAAATCCAAACCCTTAAGAATTTCATTATACTTTCCAAATGGTGAGAAATAGGAAAGCAAGTGGTTCCCTGCTACAATATGGCCTCTATTGAATATTGTCATCTCAAGTCTTGATTTCATTTCCCTTATTATTTCTTTTAAACGTTTCTTATCATCAAACTTAGTGTGGCCTATTATTTCCCCCAGTATTTCGAACAGTTTTGGCATTTTATCTGATAATGCTCTGGATTTCACTACAAACTTTGGATAATATTTTTCATCACTATCCTTTTCTGTATATGCATCCACACTATAATCAATACCGCCTGTATTAATGTTAATCTCATTAGATAAATCTCCATAGGAAAGTTTGTTGGTACTTACTTTTCCAATAACTCCAGCAAGTAATCCTATATATGGAAGCAATTCCTGCTCAACAGTTGTTGAATCAAACAGCAGATTTACATAACCAATCTTGTTGGTGAACATTGGATGAGTCAATATTTTTATTCCTATTTCTTCTCTTTCATTTATTGGCAGTTTCTCAGCATTAGAGTTAATATCTTCTATTGATACCATAGGTATCTTCTCCTGATCTTCTGGGGAATCAGGAGTTACTTGTCTTAGTTTTAACCTTTTAGTATCTTCGATAATCTTATTAATATCCTCCTCTGAAAGCTTTGCTTTGTATTCATCAAGTTCATTTTTAACTTCCTTTGTCTTTTCCTCAGAAAGTCCCTTTTTAGGTTTAACAATTAAAAGAGATCTATGATTATTGTTTAACAGGTATTCTTCAATTAATTTTTCAAAATAGTTTGAGGTAAGTGCCTCTTTGATTTTATCCAATGTAGTTCCATACTGAAGATGTATTGCTGGATTTCCATTATATAACCAGCTCTCCATACTCTTAATATGATATAACAAGCCCTTAGGGAAACCGTGAAAGTCTGCTTCTCTTAACTTGAATTCAACTATATTTATAGAAGCTTCTATAAGCTTTTTATCAATTCCTGACCTAACTAATTCATTTAAAGTATCAAACACAACCTTCTGAAATTTGGACTTTTGCTCTTCATTGGAGTTTTTAACTACTACGCTGAAAACTGGTTGAAGTATTCCATTATCAAACCTTCCAAAAACATCCTTTCCAAGTTCTGCTTCAATCAATGCCTTTTTAAGTGGTGCAGCAGGTGTTTCAAGAAGAAGATGCTCTATTATTTCAAATGCAAGATACAACTCTGGATTTACTGATTTCCCTACTACAAAATTAAGGTTTAGGAAGGTATTATCCTTTTCCTCTTCATCATCAGAAATAGGATAATCAACCTTTAATTCCTTAATCTCTTTAAATGGCTTTTGTAGTGGTATACTTGAATCAATTTGGATTCTATCAAAATTCTTTAGGTAATTTTCCTCAATGAATTTCAACTCATTTAGTATATCTCCATTTCCATAAAGAAATATATAGCTATTAGATGGATGGTAATATTTCTTATGAAATGCTTGAAACTTTTCTAGAGATAGCTCTGGAATAACCTCGGGGTCTCCACCTGATTCTTTGGAATATGGAGTGTCAGGAAACAAGGACTCCTGTATCTTTCTGAAGAGTATATCCTCAGGTGAAGAAAAGGCTCCCTTCATTTCATTGTATACTACACCCTTATATGCAAGCTCATCCTCCTTGCTATCTAGTTCATAATGCCATCCTTCTTGCATGAATATTTCAGGTGTTTTATATATGTTTGGATAAAATACAGCATCAAGGTAAACATCCACAAGATTGTAAAAATCCTTTTCATTTCTACTTGCCACTGGATATATTGTTTTATCAGGATAGGTCATTGCATTTAAAAATGTGTTTAAAGAGCCCTTTAATAGATCTACAAATGGCTCCTTAGTAGGGAACTTTCTTGATCCACATAATACTGAATGCTCAAGTATATGCGGAACCCCAGTGCTGTTCTCTGGTGGGGTTCTAAAAGCTATTGAAAAAACCTTGTTATCATCATCATTCTGGAGATTACATAGTCTTGCCCCTGTTTTTTCGTGTTCAAATAATCTTTGCACAGAATTGATTTCATTAATCTCTCTTTCCTCGATTAACTTAAATCCATAGTAGGTTTTATTTAATTCTAAATTCATTTTCTTCCTCCTTAAACTAAAAAAATACTTTTACCTTAGTAAACTCAATGTTTATATAATATAATAATACTTCTGCCCACTTAATGGCAAATTATTTATTATAAATTCTTAATAAATGTTCCATATATATTAAAAAAAACTTTTTTACCACTCTCCAAGCTGTTATCTTTCATTATTATTAATCACTTGAGGTAAAATTATCAATTAATTTGAAAGAAACTCTACGATTTCTATAATCAAGTGTGCAATATGATATAAAATGATATTTGTATGCTATTTGATATACGATTTTAATGAATAATATTGAAAGAATGCGTCGCAAGCAAATGTGGAAACTCATAATCTCATGTGGGTGGCACCTCTTGGATGTCATCCTGAGCGTAGCGAAGGATCTTAATATGCACCTAGGGGAAGATCCTTCGCTGCGCTCAGGATGACACAATTTGTAGTGGTCGATGCCCACATCGACAGCGCATCAATGGTGTATGCGATACTAGCATCAAATGTAGGAATCCCATGTACCGCAAATACCCCAAGCCGATGTGGGCATCGGCCACTACAGTGCACGTTATTCTCAATGTAGTGGTGAACACTGTTCACCACTACGACGCATTA
>JBEQBT010000291.1:0-855 GCA_041639705.1 Clostridiaceae bacterium
GGGATTAAAGTTTCGGGTTAAGATAATGCTAGAGGGGGACATTGAGCAGTTTCAATTCGAAAAATTGTTATATGATCCTAAAGTAATTATTGATGTGGAAAAGGCGATTAACGAATACACTGTAAAGGAATTGGATGCAGCAACTAAGTATTTTCAAAGGGACCTTGGATATGATTATTTAGGATTTAAGGAGTATACAAATAAGTATCATTATAAAGTATTTAAAAAATATGAGGATAATTGGGATGAAGCATTTAAAAATGCAAAAATAGTATATGAGGTTGATGCTAAAATAAGAAGAATAGGAACTTCAAAGAAATAATTAATGGCAGGTATATGATTTATTTAGTCATGTACCTGCCCATTTTTATTTTTTATGTTTAAAATTTATTATTTTGGTAACAATTATAAATAGAATCATAAATGGCTGTTTCAAGGATATTTGTAATATCATAACAAATCCTAAATTATATGTCAGGGGGATTGTAGTTTTATGAAAAAAATAACTAGATGTGGATTATGCATAATAGTATTACTAAGTTTGATATTGGTTAGGAATGATAATGGCTCTGCTGAAAATGTATTTGACAAGCTTATAAGGTTTCATGTTGTTGCAAACAGCGATTCGGAAGGGGATCAAAGTGTCAAGCTTCAGATAAGAGATGAGATTTTAAAAGAACTAGCACCTGAAATGTCCAAAAGTAAATCAAGAAGCCAATCACTTCAATTGATAAATGAGAATTTAGAGAAGATAGAAAACACTGCTAATAGAATATTAAAAGAAGAGGGAAAAGCTTATAGTGCAAAGGTATCACTTGGTGATTCTATATTTCCAATTAAGCAGTATGGAAACAT
>JBEQBT010000291.1:865-3762 GCA_041639705.1 Clostridiaceae bacterium
GAAGGAAAGAACTGGTGGTGTGTAATGTTCCCACCCCTATGTTTTATTGATATAACCCGAGGAGTCACTTCAAAGGAAACAGATGAGGAGTTAAAAAAAATAATCAACAGCAAGGATGAAGAAAGCATTACTGCATTCAAACAGGAAACCAGCAAAACAGAGGTTGTTGCAAAGGCCAATGGGAGCCATACAAAAAATACAAGTGCAAATATGAGTACCAAAACAGCTAAAAAAACAAACACGCTGCAGCCTAGTATAGAATTCAGGTTCAAATCTGTAGAGATGCTAAGAAAGACATTTGAAAGATTAGTTAGTTTGTTTTAACAAAGAAAAGGAATACCACAAAATTTATATTTTTGTGGCATTCCTTTTAAAATTATAGTTCGTCGCTCCTGTCATCGCTATGAATTCCATTGTTAGTTGCTGTGTCAATTATATGAAACACTAACCTGTTATAGTCCTATGTCATCCTGAACGTAGTGAAGGCTCTTAGGGATATCTTGGGGAAAGATCCTTCACTACGTTCAGGATGACAGTACTGTGCTGCAATCAGGAGGACAGAATCAAAATTATTTATCTTCTACTGGGATTTCCTCTTTAGGAGTTTCTATAGTTTTCTTTTTTAATATATCCAATAAGTCTATTCCTGTTAAAGCATTAACTGTTTCTGGTAGAGAGGAAATAATGTCGGTTATGTAGCCTGAAACCCTGGCTGCACCTTTGCTGTCACCCTTTCCTGAATCCACAATAACAATTTTCTCTGTTTTTGATAATGGTTCTGAAATTGCTTTAGCGATTTCTGGAAGTTTTTCGATAATCATTTGAGTAACAGCTGCATCATTATATTGCTTGAAGGCTTCTGCTTTTTTAAGCAGGGTTTCAGCTTCAGCTTTACCCTTTTCTCTTATTATTTCAGCCTCTGCCATACCTTCAGCTCGTTTTGCTTCAGCATTTGCAAAACCCTTTGCTTTAATTGCTTCAGCCTCAGCTAATGCATTTTGAATTTCTGAATACTTTCCTGCTTCAGCATTTTTTTCAGCGGCATATTTATCTGCCTCAGCAATCTTTTTTACAGTAGCTTCAAGTTCTTTTTCCACGCGGAAGGCTTCCTGTTCGGCTAATTCTATTTCCTTTTGCTTTCTTACTATTAGAACCTGCATTTTCTCTCTTTCAACTTCCTGCTGAACCTTGCTGGCCTCTATTTCATATGCAAGATCCGCAACTGCCTTTGAGGTTTCCTGATCTTTTCTATAGAACTGAACCTTTAATTCCTTTTCTTTTGTAGATTCAGCAATTTGTGTTTCGGATAAAAGCCTTGCAGCTTCTCCTAATTGATTGGCTTCAGCAGTCTTAATCTTTGTTTCCTTAGTTGCTTCAGCCTCAGCAATCTGAGCATCTCTTTTAACTTCAGCAATTCTCTTTTTACCAAGTGCTTCGAGATAACCATTCTTATCAGAGATGTCCCTTATTGTGAATGCTTTGATTTCCAATCCCATTTCAGAAAGGTCAACAGCAGCAACCTCCTGGGCTTGGGATGCAAATTTTTCTCTATCCTTGTATATTTCTTCAACAGTCATCTTTGAAATTATTTCTCTTAGTTTTCCTTCAAGAACATCCTTTGCTGTATCTTTAATGATATCGATAGTTTGCTTTTCTGAACCTGTATTAAACTGTTCTACTGCTGATAATACTGATTCCTTATCTGATTTAACTTTAATTACTGCAACTCCATCGGCGGTAATATCAACCCCCTGCTCTGTAAGAGCACCGTCAGTTCTAACCTCAATTTTCATGTTTTCCAAGGAAATTCTATCAGTTCTCTCTAATAGTGGAATAACAAATCCACCTCCACCTGATAGGACTCTTTTCTTTAGACCAGTAATAACCAATGCCTTATCCTGAGGTACTTTTCTCCACATCACCAGAATGCTGAAGATTAATAGAAACAGAACCCCGATAATTATGGCTACAATAATAATGTTGTCCATAAATTTACCTCCTCATCTTTTATAACTTTTATATATATTTACATTAAATCAAAGCTTGTCAACAAAAAATACATTCTTACGTATTTCTACAATAATTACATCTTCGTCCCTGTTAATATCTTTACCATCAAGTGATCTTGCTGGTGCGGTATAGGTATTGTCGTTAATAACATAGGAAATTCTACCGAAACTATCTCCCTTGGTGCCAAGCTTCATTTTAGCTCTATGACCGATAAGTTCTTTTTGAGAAGCAGCACTAGTGTTTTGTGCCTTATATAGGGGAACTACAATGTATTTGTATATTATAAATGAGATAAAAAGACCTGAGCATACAGCAATTATCAATGCTAGGATGGCAACTAGTCCTGCCTTTATAGATATTATTCCAATCCCTCCGAATACAGTTGTAAATGCAACGATTGTAATGGGCTTTAATGGTGATATGGTTACACCTGTAACATCGCCATCAAAATCAACGTCACCATCTATGTCTATAAAATCAAATAGTTGCCCAAGTAAAAAAGATATTACAGTGTATGCAGTTCCAGCAAGGAAACAAATCTGGAAGAACCTGAGCATGTAAGTCACCTGCTTTCATCAAAAAAGTATTTGGTGATAATGCTTAATATAATCAATGATTAGAGGATTTAAAAGGTAGTATAATATTGGTAATTAAATATTATCATAAATACCAATATTAAACAACCATTGGAAATATAAAAGAAGTAGGCATAAAAAAAAAGAAAATGCAAAAAATATTACTTGCATAGGATTTCAATTATTGCTTTATTATAAAAGGGGTTGATTTGTTTTTACCACATATTTTAAAAATAGATAAAAATACTTTTGTAAATGAGGGAGCATTCAATGTTTAAAAAAAGAGCACTTTTAGCAATCTTTGTTTCAATT
>JBEQBT010000292.1:0-2389 GCA_041639705.1 Clostridiaceae bacterium
TGGCTCTAAATGATTTAATGTAGCACTCATTTATATCACCCTTTCAAATTTGTTTAAATTAGTTGTATTTCAAAGCAATATATAGGATTTATTTTTTGTGTAACTACATGATATTATTCTATTCATTTGCATTATAACCCATTATTATAGTAGGTGTAAATATTGGTAGTGGGTTTTTGAATAAAAATCACTTAGTTTCTTTATTTTCCTATTACTTAGGATTAAATGGACAGAAGGTTGATGGGGATTTACAATCCACTTATTTTTATGAAGGAATATGATTTTCTGTAATTTTGAAACAGCCTCTGTCATTTTTATGATATATTAATATTATTATGAAACTTGTGCTACTTGAACATAAATGACAAGGGGGATTTTAATTTGAAACTTAAATATCGCTGCCTAATACTAGATCATGATGACACAGTAGTTAAAAGCACACCTGAAATACATTACCCTTCATTTGCAGAGACTCTTAGTGTTATAAGGCCAGATGAGAAACCCTTGAGTTTAGAGGAGTTTGTTGGGTACTGCTTTAGCCCGGGATTTTCAGAGTTGTGTAATGACATTATGAAGTTCACAAAGGAAGAAATGGAATATCAGTACAAGGTTTGGAAAAGCTATACACAAGCAAGAATACCTGATTTTTATGAAGGACTTACAGAGCTAATTAATAAGTTTAAAAACTTAGGTGGAATACTAACAGTTGTTTCCCACTCTGAGAAGGAACAAATAGAGAGGGACTATAAATTAAAATGCGGAATAATCCCTGATATGATATTTGGCTGGGAAGATGAACCTGCTAAAAGAAAGCCAAGCCCATATCCAGTTAGAGAAATATTAAAAGCATTTGACCTGGATAAATCAGAAGCCCTGGTAGTAGATGATCTGAAACCAGGACTTGTAATGGCTAAAAGCTGTGATGTGGACTTTGCTGGAGCAGGATGGTCACATAAAATTCAGAATATTATTGATTATATGAACAGTAATGCTGATTATTACTTTAGGACTGTGGAGGAGTTTAGGAAGGTTTTGTTTTTGGAGTAGGATTTGAATAGGTACTAGGCTTTTAACATTTATTTTTAATGTTAAGAGCCTAGCTTTGTTTATAGAATAAATAATTGTGTTGAAATTTTTCTTAAAAAACAATATACAATTGAATTAAAATAACAGAATTGTTGTGATTTTAATATTACAGTTTTATTTACAATTGACATGAGAATGCTTTGATGGGGACAAAAGACAAGAGATCAGAGAATTTTAGATAAAAGTGAAGGTATGTTTTGTACTCTATAGGCTAAGTATAAAGAAATTTTTAAATCAAAGGCATTCTTTTATAAGTTAGAATTTGAGGATATTTTGAAATAAGGAATAGTGATTTGCCAAATTCAAATAGGAAATGGAGAAATAATTCGCACCAAATTTGTAATAGATTTATGAAATTTATATAAAAATATGAAAAATTGGAAAATATAGAGTATAATGTTGTTGTATTAGTTTTTAAGGTGTCTTTTATTTTTAAAAATTTTAATATTTTTTTAATAAATAACTTGAAGAATAAATTTCCAAAAGAAATAAGAACAAATGAAATATGTGAAAATACTGAATTACTATATGAGTTTTTTAGAAGAACAAAAGTTGTAAATAGAGAGAAAATGGAAGTAGCTCAAATAGCAGAGGAATTAAACAATTGCAAGAAAGCCCTATGCATTAGCCTGTTATTATATTTTCAATACAAAACTTAACTAACAAGGAGTGATTATATGCTTTGTGCGCACATTAAACCTGTAACTTTAGAGGAGCAAAGTGTCAAGGAGCACCTATTTAATGTTTCGAAAATGTCCATGGAATATGGTGCAAAAATTTCACTTGGTGCAACAGGGGAATTAATTGGGATTCTTCATGATATGGGAAAGGGAACAAAGAAATTTGATTCCTATATACATTATAGCTCAGCGCACCCTAATGACAAATCCCTTAGGGGTTCAATTAACCACTCAACGGCTGGTGCTAAATTTATTTATGATAATTTTTATAATACAGCTGATTCAGATCAATATCAAAAGTTTACAGCACAGCTTATTTCACTGGCTATTTGTTCACATCATGGCGGACTTATAGATTGTTTAGATATTGATGGTGTTGATAAATTTACTGATAGGATGAATCCAGATAAAGAAATTTTTTATAAGGAAGCGCTGGATTATTTTAAAAAAGAATGTTTGGAAATGGCACAAATTAAGACTTTGTTTAATAAAGCAACGGAGGAAATAAGAGCTATTTTTATTAAAATTAACAAAATAGATAGCACTGCTAAATTTGGAAAATTTGCAGCTGGTATGCTTGAAAAATATCTTTTTAGTAGTGTTGTTGATGCAGATAGATATGA
>JBEQBT010000292.1:2399-3700 GCA_041639705.1 Clostridiaceae bacterium
GTCAAAAAATTGTTTACTTATAAATTTATAGAAGGTAGGGAACAGAAACAAAATATTGATCAAACAGCTTTGTGGAATGAGCTTTTAGAAACGCTTGAAACTAAACTAAAAGAATATCCTAAAGAAACCAAAATAGATTTACTTAGGGAAGAGGTTTCCTTAACCTGCAGACATTTTGGGGAAAATAACCCTGGAATATATCAGCTCTCTGTCCCAACGGGTGGGGGGAAAACTCTTTCAAGTTTGAGGTATGCCCTTGAGCATGCAAAAAAATTTAATAAGGCTAGAATTTTATATATTATACCCTTTACTACCATAATTGATCAAAATGCTAAGGAAATAAAAGATATTTTGGGTCATGAGGATATGATCTTAGAACATCATTCAAATCTTGTTGTTGATTATTCTCACAATGAAAATGAAGATAGTGATTACGAGCAGCAGGATTATAAGCTTTTAACGGAACGATGGGATAGTCCTATTATTCTTACGACGATGGTGCAGTTCCTTAATACATTATTTAGTGGAGGAACCCAGGGCGTACGGCGAATGCATAATCTCGCAAACTCAGTTATAATATTTGACGAAATTCAGTCGATTCCCATTAAGTGTATTAATATGTTCAATAGTGCAATTAATTTTCTGTCTTATATTTGCAATGCAACAATTATACTTTGCAGCGCAACACAGCCACTTTTATCAGAGGCCGAAATGCCTTTAAAGTTAAGTGAAAACCCTAATATAATTTCGGATATAAATGAGAAGTACAAACAATTTAAACGGGTGAATTTGGTTCCTAAAATGATTATTGGTGGATATAGTTTAATTTTACTAAGGGATTTTATTTTAGATAGGATGGACGAAGTCGAGAGCCTACTTATAATTTTAAATACTAAGAGTTCAGCCAAGGAAATTTTCAATGAGTTAAAGGTCGCAAATATTGCTTTACCTAAGGAAAAGCAATATTTAGTTTTTCATTTAAGTACTAGTATGTGTCCTTCAAATAGAATGGAAATTCTTAAGGATATTAGAAAAAAATTAGGTCACGTGCGGGTTATTTGTGTTAGTACTCAATTAATAGAAGCTGGCGTTAATATCTCCTTTGGGTGTGTTGTGCGATCCCTTGCTGGACTTGACAATATTGCACAGGCCGCAGGGAGATGCAATCGTCATGGAGAAAGAGCTTGTAGTAATGTATATATCGTTAATGTTGAGGGAGAGAATGTTAGCAAGCTTGTAGACATCAAAAAGGGTCAGGATTGTACTATGAGAGTTCTCGATGATTTTAAGGAAAATCCAAC
>JBEQBT010000293.1:0-3694 GCA_041639705.1 Clostridiaceae bacterium
ACTTGGGGATAAAATAACTATTATAGGTAATAGAGGTGACATGGAGGGTATTGTTAAATTTAAGGATGTACCTGGAATTCTTGAGGTTGAAGGAATACACTTCATATCAAATGATTTTAATACTGTTTCAAAATCCTTTAACATTGGTGTTCCATTTGTAACAAACAAACCAAGAGAAAAAATATCTATTGAAGTGTCGAGTATTGCAGCAGAGCTTTATAAGGATAGATTTTCTGTAAAGCGAAGAAGAAAAAAAAGACGTGGATTGCTTGACTTTTTTAAAAGGTAAGGAGGGAAAAAAATGAGCCTTCTTGAAAGAATGAATTCTATAAAAAAAGATGAAGTAAATGTCCCCCAAGAGAAACCCGAGAAGGTGGAGGTGCCTCTTTTAATAATTGATAATAAAGGCTCTTCTCCAAAGAAGAATATTCCTGCCCCTAGGGTTAAGGAACAGGAATTAAAAGGTAGGCTTCAGAAAAAGATAATGGATGAATTCAAGGATGAGGATATTGAAAAATTGGTTCCTCAGATTGATTCTATGGCATTTGAGATTATAAAAAAGGATGGAGAGATATTTAGAGAGGTTGATAGAAAAAAAGTTGTACAGGAAATGATAAATGACGTAACAGGATATGGACCAATAAACCCACTTCTTATTGATCCTGATGTTAGTGAGGTTATGGTAAATGGACCCTATAGTGTTTATGTTGAAAAGAAGGGGAAAGTTCTGTTAACGGATGTGAAATTTAGGGATAATGAGCAGGTTATGAATATAATCGAAAAAAT
Organism: Clostridiaceae bacterium; assembly: GCA_041639705.1. GTDB lineage: Bacteria > Bacillota > Clostridia > Clostridiales > Caloramatoraceae > JARDZI01. The sequence continues at coordinate 787 of JBEQBT010000293.1, forward strand.
CGTATCTCCCTTGGGAAGAAGAATAGATGAAAGCAGTCCAATGGTGGATGCAAGACTTCCTGATGGATCGAGAGTTAATGCAATAATACCCCCACTTGCATTAAATGGTCCAACAATTACAATAAGAAAATTTTCAAGGGAGCCACTTACAATAGAGAACTTAATAAGCTTTGGTACAATAACCAAGGAAATGTCAATATTTTTGGATGCCTGCGTAAAGGCAAGGCTAAATGTTTTTATAAGTGGAGGGACAGGTTCTGGAAAGACTACAACTTTAAATGTATTGTCCTCCTTTATACCTGAGGATGAGAGAATAATTACAATAGAGGATGCAGCAGAGCTTCAACTATCCCAGGAGCATGTGGTTTCATTGGAGTCAAGGCCTTCAAACATTGAAGGAAAGGGAGCCATAACCATTAGGGACTTGGTAAGAAACGCACTAAGAATGAGACCTGAAAGAATTATAATAGGTGAGGTTCGTAGTGGAGAAGCCTTGGACATGCTCCAGGCAATGAATACAGGTCATGATGGGTCCTTAGCCACTGGTCATGCCAACAGCCCAAGGGATATGATAGCTCGTCTTGAGACTATGGTGTTAATGGGTGGAATAGAACTTCCCGTAAAAGCAATACGCCAACAAATAGCAGCTGCTATCGATTTGATTGTACAGCAGTCAAGGCTTAAGGACGGATCAAGGAAGATTGTAAATATTACCGAGGTACAGGATTTAGAGGGTGACATGGTTGTGCTGCAGGATATATTTACTTTCAAGCAACAGGGAGTAGACAAGGAAGGGAAAATACTTGGGAAGATGGTTTCAACAGGTATTCGTCCTAAGTTTTATGAAAGACTTGAGACCTCAGGCATAAATATTCCTGCTTCTGTATTTAAAGTAGAGGAGTGGTAACCATGAAGGAGATTATATTATTGTTTTTCTTCATATTTTGTTTTTTACTAATTGTAGGAATAATGTTTATGTTTATTTTGCTTGATAGAAAAGTGGAAAAAAGAATTAACTATTATTTCGAAATTAGTAAAAGTATAAAGGATAGAAAAACAAAAAAAGAGCAGATAAAGATGTACGGGAACAGTCTCAAAAAGATGAATGAGGCTTTAAAGGACAAGCTATCAGGAATTGAGCAGGAAAAAACCGATCAAATGTTGAAAAGTGCTGGTGTCGGATACAGCTCTGAGGAATATATAATGTTTAGATGGTTTCTAACTGCCATTGCTGGAGGAGCACTTTATTTTTTAACAGGTAGTTTAATATTTTTTATACCAGGTGGGATTATCGGGTATATGGCTCCTAAGATGTGGATGAAGAGAAAAATAAGGCTGAGAATTGAAAAATTTAACGAAGGACTTCCTGATATGATAACAACAATAGTAGGCTCCTTAAGGTCAGGCTACAGCTTCTCACAGGCTCTTAAGACAGTTGCTGAGGAGTGTGAATCTCCTATAAAGGAGGAGGTTACACTTATGCTTAAGGAGATGAATTATGGAATTACAATGGAGGAAGCACTTCACAATTTAAGTGAGAGAATGCCTAGTAATGATTTTGAAATGTTGATTCAATCGGTACTTATACAAAGACAGGTTGGTGGAAATTTGGCCAATGTGTTGGATATAATAGTTAAAACCATAAGAGATAGAAATAGAATTCAGCGTCAGGTGCAGACATTAACCTCACAGGGAAGGCTATCTGGAAAGGTAATAGGTTCTCTGCCCGTTGTATTAGGCGGTGTGATTTATTTAATAAATCCTGAGTATATTAATGCTTTATTTACAAATACAATTGGAATTGTGATAATATCAGCAGGTGTCGTATCAGGAGTTATAGGGTTTGTATTGATCAATAAACTTACCAAGATTGAGGTGTAGTCTATGCTAGTGATTTTGTTTATGATAACTATTGCACTACTTTTCCTATATTTTGTTTTGCTGATAAGTGAGCCTAAATTAAAGGTTAAAAAGAGAATAGATATATTCGTTAATACTGAAAAAGTTAAAGGAAAGGTTGAAGAAGAGGATACAGTTAAAGGGAAAAAGGCTGAATCGAGAGTAAGGTCAAAGATAAAGGACTTTATAGGAACCAAACTTACTACTAAAAAGGAGGAGAGTACAGAGAAAAAGCTCCTTCAGGCGGGGAACCCATTTGGAATGTCTCCAATTGACTTTCAAGTATTGAAATTTGCAATTAAAGTGTTCCTGCCAATAATGTTCGGCATATACGGGAAATTAATAGGAATGCCTATTGGAGGGATAATATTTATTACCTTACTTGGGTTTATTATATCAAGCTTTCTTCCGGATTTTTATATTAATCAAAAAATAAAGAATAGGTATAAACAGGCATTAAGAGAACTTCCAGATTTTCTTGATCTACTAACTGTTTGCCTTGAAGCAGGTCTAGGCTTTGATGCCTCCTTAAGTAAGGTTATAGCAAAAAGTAATGGAATATTATATAGTGAGTTTCATATATGTCTTGAGGAAATAAGACTTGGAAAAACAAGAAAGGAAGCTTTGGGTGGAATAAAGGAAAGACTTGCATTTGATGAATTAAAATCCCTGATAAATAACATTCTTCAGGCCGAGAAGCTCGGTATAGGAATGGTTCAGGTGCTTAGAATCAAGTCCCAGGAGGAAAGAGAGAAAAGAAAACAAAGAGCGGAGGAAGAAGCAATGAAGGCTCCAATAAAAATACTTTTTCCCCTAGTGCTATTTATCTTCCCCAGTATCTTCATAGTGCTCCTAGGCCCCGCCCTAATCCAACTCATGAACGGCTTCGTGAAGTAGGGACAGTTACCTACTAAAATGAAGCAAAAACCCGCTGGGGCGAGAAGAGGGACATCTATTAAGATTTTGGAATTAAGCTAGAACTTAGGGATCCAAAAAGGGACAGCTACTT
>JBEQBT010000294.1:0-3680 GCA_041639705.1 Clostridiaceae bacterium
GGTAGAAAAACTTATGAATAATATTTAACCTTTTTTAGGACCATTTGCATATTTGCAAATGGTCATATTTATACTATAGTATTTTTTAGTAATAGAATTTATAGACTAATTTAATAGCATAGTAAAAGCAGGACTGCCTCCTTTGCATTTAAGTGTTATAAATGTATCTTGCATTTGGCAAGTAAAGCCGTTAATATAAAATATGGAACAGGTTCTAAATATTTTATATTAGACAATTAAATAAGATACCTAAACCATACTAAAAGCTTTAAACCGCCCAAAAAGTTTACACTTAATTAACAATCTTACCTGGTCCAAGTTATCTCGACATATGAGATAATAATAAAGTCGAATAATGACAAATTCATATTTCATGGGAGGAAAATAATAACATGAATAAACTAGGAAAAAAGTTTATAGGAATTTTGTTGATAATATTAATAGGTATGCTTACTGCCTTTACAGGATGTACAAAAAAAGAAGTAAAACCTATATCTAGGACTGAGTTTGTATTGGACACCTATAGTAAGGTTGTAATATATGATAAGTCATCTGAAAAGGTTCTTGACAAGGCATTTGATAAACTTAATGAAATTAACATTAAAATGAATGCCAGCGATGAAAATAGTGAAATTTCAAAAATAAGTAAAAAAGCAGGAGAGGATTATGTGAAGGTTTCTGATGATACTTATTATGTAATTAAGAAGGGTGTTGAATTTAGTAAATTAACAGGAGGAAGGTTTGACATTACTGTTGGACCCTTGGTAAAACTTTGGGGTATAACTACCCCAAATCCAAAAATTCCTACAGCTGAGGAATTAAAGGTTACACTTCCACTTATAGATTATAAAAATGTTTTATTAGATGATGTAAATAAAAGTGTAAAGCTGAAGCTTAAGGGAATGTCTCTTGACCTTGGAGGAATTGCTAAAGGCTATGCTGCAGATGTTGTTTCAAAGGTTTTACTGGAAAATGGAGTAAAGCATGCTATTATTGACCTTGGGGGTAATGTAATAACCCTAGGTTCCAAGCCTGATGGAAGTGATTGGAGAATAGGAATACAAGATCCTGATTCAACACGTGGAGAATATTTAGGAATTGTTTCTGTAACAAACAAGGCTGTTGTAACTTCAGGTATATATGAACGTTTCTTTATAAAGGATGGAAAGAGATATCACCATATAATGGACACAAAAACAGGATATCCAGTTGAAAACAATCTTGCTAGTGTTACAATAATAACTGCTGAATCCATCAATGGAGATGCTCTGGCAAAGGCATTCACTATGGGCCTTGAGAAGGGAATGGAATTTGTGAAGCAGCAGAAGGGCATAGATGCAATTTTTGTTACAAAAGATAAAAAGGTATATATAACTCCAGGACTGGTTAATAATTTTAAAATAACAAATGCAAGTTTTGAATTAATACAAAAATGAAAAATTAATATAAATTAATAGGGGTGATTTCATGAATGAAATAATTAATAGTACAATTCAAGCATTAAAGAAAAATAACATTGAAGCACAGTATTTTGAAAACACTGAATCCTTGGTTGATAGTTTATTAAATTTAATCAAAAGGGAGGAAGTAGTTGGTATAGGAGGCTCAGTGACAATTCAAGACTTGGGCATAGCTGAGAAGCTGATTGAGAGAGGAAATAAGGTTGATTGGCACTGGCTTGAGACAACAGATGAAGGAAGATACGAAGCCAGAAGAAAGCAGATGAGTTCAGATGTATATTTAACAAGTACAAATGCACTAACCATGCATGGGCAGTTAGTTAATATAGATGGAACCGGAAATAGAGTTGCTTCCATGATATTTGGTCCTAAAAAAGTTATCGTGGTGTGCGGAGTTAACAAGATAGTACCCAATCTGGAGGCTGCAATGGAAAGGGTAAAGGAAGTATCAGTACTTAATGCAAAAAGACTTAAGCTTGATACACCCTGTACAGTAAAAGGCGAATGTTTCGAGTGTACCAGTCAACAGAGAATATGCAATGTGACTACAATTATTGACAAAAGACCCTCTGAAACAGAAATGGTAGTCATGATTGTTAATGAAAATTTAGGATATTAGCCAAAAGGAACATTACCTTAATAATGGATTCACAGCTACTTTAATGATAATATTTATTAAAAAAAGCCTTGATTTTCAAGGTTTTTTTTAATAAAAACCTTACTTTTTATAAAAATGATAAAAATAATGGTTATTTTTCTGGTAATGTAAAATGGTATGCAAAAAGGAGGTAGAATAATGGAAACACATTTGGAATATCAGAGCAAAGCCCTCAGGTTTACTTGCTTATTTTAAGCAATCATTCATGGTATTACTTTATTGGTTACGATTTATTTTCTGCTTAACAAAATGTTTTTAGATTTTAAGATAAATGCAGGATACTTTCAATTTGAATTTGGAACAGACTATTTTACTCTTTTCTTTTTTTTGCTTATTTCTATTCTGGGGTTTTTCATCAGTATATATTCATCAGGATATCTAGTGGAATATCAAAATGAGAAGCACTTCAATGTATTTTTAATACTTTATAATCTATTTACACTTTCCCTTTACTTTGTAGTCGGGACTAGGGATATAGTTAGTTTTTTACTATTTTGGGAACTGATGTCTTTGACTTCATATTTTCTTGTGATTTTTGAAGGACAAAAGGAAGAAATATTAAAAAGTGGGCTTATGTATTTTGTAATGACCCATATTGGAACAGTGTTTATAATACTGGCTTTTTTATGTTGCACAAAAATACAGGCAGTATATATTTTAGTGATTTTTATAAATACAGTTTTGATAATAAAACACTGATTACAATACTGCTGCTGGCACTTACTGGATTTGGCACAAAGGCTGGAATATATTTCCACATTCGTATTTGCTTACCTAAATAAATCTCTGTATCTATTGGTGGTATCCTTATTGATTTTTGCAATAAAGACTGTTTTCATTCCGATGACATTGAAAAAAACCACAGATGAGTTGCAAATAAAATATGAAAAGAACCCATTTATAAAAAATTCTACAAGTATACTGATGTCCCTTGCTATATGTGTGTTTGTCTATTATGTAGTATTTACAAGGCTTCAAGATATAACCACTCTGGTGATTTTTGCAATTGCTAATGGAGTATGTGTTGTACTTCTTGGAATGTTTTTGATGTTGTCAAGGAAAAAAGCAATTGCACAGGTAATAGGGCTTCTTATAATTGAGAATGGAATGTATGGTGCTGCGCTTTTCAGTGTTGGGGAATGCCTTTAATAGTTGAAATAGGTACAGTATTTGATTTGTTTTTTGCAGTATTGATTATGAAGGTGTTTATTGAACGTATTAATATTACTTTTGGAAGTATTGACAGTACTAAACTCACAAACCTAAGGGGGTAATTAATTTGATTCTTGCACTGCTGCCTGTGATTGGGGCACTATTGCTTTTATTTGTACGTAAATATAAAATTGGATTGAAATTAAATGGATTGTTTTGTTTAATAGAACTAATCTTTGCAGGGTATTATGCAATAAAAATCTCCTTAAGTGGGCTTGTGAGTCAGGGAATTTTTTATATAGACAGCCTGAGCATGTATTTTATATTTATTATAGCTCTTATTTCCTTTATCATTTCAATTTATAGAATAGAATACCTTTCAAAGGAAGTTGAAAGAGGGCATATAGAAG
>JBEQBT010000295.1:0-3679 GCA_041639705.1 Clostridiaceae bacterium
ATATAAAATAAATTCAATTGTTTTATATACCTATCAAAATGCAACTCAATATCAGCACTATTCTTTAACCGATTTCAAAATTTATAAAGGGATGTGATAATATGAAGGCATTGGTTGAAAAAACTAGTAGAATAAATGGACAGGATGTTTCAATAATTATGTTAGAAAATGATAATAATCTCACCGTCAGGCTTATGAACTATGGTGCTGCCATATTAGAATTGCTGGTACCTGACAGGGATGGCAATTTAGAAAATGTTGTATTGTCCTATGAAAACATTGAAGACTATAATAAATGCTCAACATACTTTGGAATGATATGCGGAAGAACTTCTGGAAGGGTTGCCCATGGGGAATTTATGCTTGATGGAACTAAATACACATTAAATAAAAACGAAAAGGGGATTACTAATCTTCACGGAGGGATGGAGGGATTTAGCTTTAAAAATTGGGAATTTGAAATATACCAGGATGAAAATGAAGTGGGAGTAAGCTTTTCAACTTCAAGTCCTGACATGGAAGAGGGATACCCAGGAAATGTCCAGGTAGGAGTATCATATACATTAAATAATCAAAATGAACTCAAGTTAGAATACAAGGGCAAAACAGATAAGGCAACTTTATTAAACATGACAAATCACTCATACTTTAATTTATCTGGAAACTACAAGAAGCCAATAACTGAGGAGCAATTGTTTATTGATGGGGATAGATTTATAGAGCTTGATGAAGCTCTAATTGGTGTAGGTGTAAAAAATGTAAAGGGAACACCAATGGATTTTACTGAACCTAAGCTATTGGGAAAGGATATAAATTCCCCATATTTAAAAAATCATGCTACAAATGGCTATGACCACCCATGGATATTAAATAATAGGGGTATTAACAAACCAGGAATTATATTAAATGATAAAAGCAGTGGTAGAGTAATGAAGGTTTATACAACCTATCCTTCTGTGGTAGTCTACACATATAACTATCCTAAAAATGAATTGTTAAAGGGTGGAGTAACAGGAAAGATGCACTATGCTATATGCCTTGAAACACAGTATGAGCCTAATGGGATAAATTATCCAGGCTTAAATGATGGAATTCTACAACCTGGTGAGGAATATAATGAAAAAACCATATTTGAGTTTGGCATTGAATAATTTTATTTAAAAAGCATGTTTTAAAAAAAGGTTAAAAATGAATATCTCTCAAATTGAAGGGCGAACAGTGTTTACCTGAATGTACTTACAATAAATAATAAGGTTTCTTCTGAAATAGAGGCTTCAAAGATATATGATGAGAATTACCTGAAGTGTAGAGTATGTACACTGCTCTTAAAAATATATTCTAGGTTGATGGGATTATTATATAGTGGTGATAGTGGATGATAATAGTGCAATAGATTGATTCTAAACGCTTATCCCGATTTTGACATAGTACCAAAGTCACTATTCTTAACCATGATTGTACTTGTCTCACCGTTTTAGAATGATGATATTTGATACCAATAAGGTTATTTTGACGTGCAAAAAAGCAGGGAGTTTTTCCCTGCTTTCGTACATCAAAATCAAATTATGCGTCTTATTTATTGTCAATTAAATTATAGTAAAATTCATCTAAAGTTCCTTTTGCTTGGTCGAGAATTATTATATCGTATAACTTTGACAAATTAGTCGTTCCTATAATCTCATATTGTTTATGGTTTATATCGATGTATTTACCATTTAAGATGGTGATATATTGGTTATTGCTGTTTTTTCCATTGAAAACAAGTCTATATGTCTCCTTAAACTTTGGGCTATATGATTGGGGAGTTGTTATATTTCTCCTAACTTTAATACTTTCTATTAGAGTTATAATCTGTTCTATCGATTCCTTGTTTGTTACATCTAACTCCTTGTCTGATAGTGCAGAAAAATATATTGCAGTTTCAATTTTTAAAGGTAAATTTTTACTATTTAATGGTTGAATCAAGTTATTTACCCCTATCGGTCTATAATAAAATATTGCCAAAAATATTATCAAGATAATTATTAAAAGCATAATAATCTTTTTATTCATATAACCCCTCCTAACTATAACTATTTAAGACGCATAATTCCACTTGTGTGAACTTTATCATAATAATTATTATACACTAAAGTTTCCAATATGTTAACATGTTTCCTAAAAATTAGCATAAAGAACTTAGGACTAACTGTGAAGTCCCATAGCTTCTACATATTTTCTGACCTTGTTATATTGTTCATCTTCATATGCAACATCATAATACCTATTCTGTTTGATAAGTTGAAGTATTATCTCGCTTATATTTGAAAGCTTCATGATACATGTGATAATGCTCCACGTTGTCCATTTTCGGTAGTTCTTGATTCCGTTTTCCTTGCATATCTGTTGCAGTTTGCTTTTAGGCTGGTCACTGAGGAATTTTCGTTTATCGAAATCAATAACATTGTCTTCTTCATCAAACTTGAAATACTTGTTTTTGAGGACTTTTCGGGCTTCCTTAGTCTTTTCTTTCAATAAGGTAATATAGCGTGATGCAGGCTTCGGAAGATTGATTTTAGTTGATTTCAAATCCTTAGTGGTATAGCTGATTTGATGTCTGAGTATTTCTATGAAAATCTTTTCTGCATCGCTGTGAGATGATGGAAAATGACCGTTATCAATTCTCCAATTGTGGATGAATGAAAAGAATCCAAGATAGTCTCCAAGATACTTTGTTGACACATTTGTTCTGTCTTTATATATGAACTCCTTGATTTCAGAATGGAGTTCGTTGACCCGACCAAGGCTTAATGAGTTGTCAGCTTTAATGTTCTTAAACTCTGCATAATCGAGATAGCCCTTATTTGAAATACAGTCAATCAAACCTTCCTTATAGAGCTTTTCTTTGATTTTATTATTACTTTCAATCTGGGCTTTTGACAAAACTTCATCTGATTTAGTAGGAGTGACATAACCGTTGTCGGTCAATGTCTTAAGATAGTTTGATGGTCTTTCATAATGATTGATATTGAATAGATTACAGTATTCACGATATACCTGGTTTGAATCAGTACATATATACCCTGGATTAATTAAATGCTCCTCAAATAAGTCAATAAATATATCAGCAGTCAGTTTACCCAGTCCAGTGACATAGCAAACACAGTGTCCTGAATTATCGACTGCGGTTGTTACCGTAGCAAATTCTGGACCCATTACTCCGAGCTTGGATGGACGATAGCCATAACGAGGTTCACGAACATCCTTCTTGTCGATGTAGCTTGTTAGTTTTCTTGACCCCTTTTGAGCCTCCCTGATAAAAGTTTCATCAATTTGTACAACACCGCTTAATTTGGGTTGAGGCATCTGTGCAAGGGCATGTAGGAGCTTATGTTGCCATAGGAAGATAGTCTTATGGTCAATGCCGATGCAATGTTAATCTTTCTCAAGAACATGCTGTATGTCATTTAGAGAATAATGATTAATGGTCATTTCTAAAACCTTAACCCATATTTGTAGATTTTCGATTTATTCTCCCCCAAATAATCAAGTTTTTTTCATTTTAAAATATCCGGTTTTAAAAACAAAGGATAAAGGAATATAGAATTTAAATTCCATATTCCTTTATCCTTTGTTTTTTTGTAAAATAGAAAAGGAGAGGTTATGGGTTGCCGCCCCCTCTCCAAATCTGAAACAGAAC
>JBEQBT010000296.1:0-3607 GCA_041639705.1 Clostridiaceae bacterium
GCAATTAATAAGTTAAGAGATACTTCAACATCCCATGAAAGAGTAAGCATAGTTGAAGTAATGGGAAGAGAATGCGGCGATATTGCACTATATTCAGGACTTGCTGGTGGAGCTGAGAGTATAATAATTCCAGAAAAGAAATTTGATTTTAATGAATTATGCAAAACAATTATAGAAGGAAAGGTAAGAGGCAAGATGCACAATCTCATACTGCTTTCAGAGGGAGTAGGCGGTGCAGAGCAGCTTTCAAAGGATATTCAGGAGGTTACTGGAATAGAAGCAAGAGCCACTGTACTTGGACATATACAAAGAGGGGGCAGCCCTAGTGCATTTGATAGAATATTAGCATCAAAGCTTGGTGCAAGAGCAGTAGAAGTGCTTATAGAAGAAAAAAGTCAAAGAGTTGTAGGAATTAGAAATAATAAAATAGTAGATATTGACATAGATGAAGCATTAGCTGAAAGAAGAGAATTCGATGAAAAATTCTATGCATTAACTAATATTCTTTCCCTTTAATTATTTGGATTTTAAATGAGCTTGTTCAACTAAGGCTGAACATTGGGCTTCAAGTAGTGACTTGGAACTTGATGAAAATTTAATAGGGTAATGGTATTTACTTTATAAAAAATGAGATAATAAATATGAATAAGATAAGGTTGACCTAATTTAATATATTAGTTACGTTTAGGAGTGAGAGTATGCGAAAAACAAAAATTGTTTGCACTATAGGGCCTACAAGTGATAATGAAGAAATACTTGAAAAACTGATTTCAAGCGGTATGAATGCTGCTAGACTAAATTTTTCCCATGGGTCATACGAAGAACATAGAATAAGGATTGAATTAGTTAAAAGACTTAGAAAAAAAATGAATAAACCTATTGCTATAATATTAGATACTAAGGGTCCTGAAATAAGAACAGGTAATTTTAAAAGTAGCAAGATAGAACTAATTGAAGGACAAAAGTTTACCATCACAACTAGACAGTTAGAGGGTGATGAAAGTATTTGCTCTGTTTCCTATGAAAAGCTAAATGAGGATTTAAAACCGAGAGATAGAGTTCTCATAAGTGATGGGCTAATAGAGCTGTTGGTTGAAAATATAAATGGACAGGATATACATTGTACTGTTGTTAATGGTGGATTAATTAGTGATCATAAAAATATAAATGTACCTAATGTAGTAATAAATCTTCCTGCCATAACTGAAAAGGATATTAATGACATTAGATTTGGAATTGAAAATGGTATTGACATTATTGCTGCATCATTTGTTAGAAAGGCAGCTGATGTACTGGCAATTAGGAAAGTATTAGAAGATAATGGAGGAGCAGGAATACAAATAGTATCAAAGATAGAAAATCAGGAGGGCGTAGACAATATAGATGAGATAATTAAGCTATCAGACGGTATTATGGTTGCACGAGGAGACTTGGGTGTTCAAATCCCTGTTGAGGAAGTACCAATAGTACAAAAGATGATAATTGAAAAGTGTAACACAGCAGGAAAACCAGTTATTACTGCAACACAAATGCTAGATTCAATGATTAGAAATCCAAGACCTACAAGAGCAGAAGCAAGTGATGTTGCAAATGCTATACTTGATGGTACAGATGCAATTATGCTCAGTGGTGAAACTGCAAATGGTAAATATCCTATTGAGTCAGTTTCAACAATGGCAAAAATAGCATCAAAAGCTGAAACGAATATTAACTTTGAAGCAATACTAAGAAAGAAAAGAGAGCAGCATATTCCAACAGTTCCTGATGCGATAAGTCTTGCAACTGTTTCTACTGCAATGCAGTTAAAAGCTAGTGCTATAATAACTGCTACTCAATCTGGACATAGTGCTAGAATAGTCTCCAAATATAGACCGCAGTGTGAGATAATTGCAGTAACTCCTTATTGGCATGTTGCTAGAAAGTTATCAATTGTTTGGGGAGTATATCCAATTATTGCAGAAAAAATGGAGTCTGCTGATGAAGTTATTGATAAGTCCGTTAATGAAGCAATTGAACATGGATATGTTAAAAAGGGAGAACTTGTTGTAATAGCAGCTGGGGTTCCAATTGGTTATGCAGGAACTACAAACCTTATGAAGGTGCATATAGTAGGTGATGTTCTTGTACAGGGAAAAGGAATTGGAAAACCGACATATGGGAATGCTTGTACAATTAAACAAGAAACTAATATAGGTGAATTACTTAACGATGGAGATATTCTAGTTGTAGAAAAGCTTGAAAAGGAGCATCAACATTTACTTGGCCGAGTAAATGGAATTATTACTGAAGAACCAGGAATTACTTCCGACACAGTAGTTGCTTGCATAAACAATGGAATACCAGTAATTGTTGGAGCAGAAGGCGCAACTGATATAATTAGAACTGGAACACTTGTAACAATGAATCCTAGAAACGGAACTGTATACAGTGGAAAAACTAATGTAATGTAGTATAAAGGAAATGTCTCAAAATACTTTTTTCTCATAAAAATTGTGCTTGATAGCTTTCATTGTCATTCTGAACGTAGTGAAGAATCTTAAAGATCCTTCACTACGTTCAGAATGACAAGCACAAATTATGATTTTTTAGTAATTTTGAGACCTCTCCTTTTTTTTGCATTAGTTTGGTATAATATATACTATAAGCCTTAAGAACAAGCAAGGGGATGCAAAAATGTATAAGAATAGATTTAATTTCAGAGTGAGATATCAGGAAACAGATAGAATGGGAATTGTTTATCATTCAAATTATATAATATGGTTTGAATTGGGAAGAACAGAGTTTATGAGATCCTTAGGATATGAATACAGCCTACTTGAAAAGGCTGGTATATGGCTCCCAATAATTGAGGTTGGATGTCAGTATAAAAGTCCTGCATTATATGATGATGAAATTATGATTGAAACATATATTGAGGAGTTAACAAGGGTTAGAATTAAATTTAGATATAAGGTATTCAGAGGAGAAGATGTTTTGGTGGAAGGCTTTACAGTCCAGGCATTTACAAATGACAGACTGAAACCTATTGCACTAAATAAAGTAAATCCTGATTTGTACAAAAAATTAGAGGAATGTGTCAAATAAGGAGGAAAAACAATGATTTATAGAAGATTTGGAAAAACAAATCTTATTGTGTCTGCAGTAGGTTTTGGTGGGATTCCAATTCAAAGGGTATCAATGGAAGAAGGAGCAGTGTTAATACATAAAGCAGAAGATATGGGCGTGAATTTTATTGACTCTGCAAGGGGTTATACTGTAAGTGAAGAATATATTGGAAATGCACTAAAGGGTAGGAGAGACAAATGGATTCTAGCAACAAAATCCATGGCAAGAACTAGTGCTGCAATGTACTCGGATATTCAAACTAGTCTTAAAAATCTTCAAACAGATTATATAGATTTATATCAGATACATAACATTAAAGAAATTGATTCATATAATCAAGTTATATCAGAGAATGGCGCATTAAGTGCATTACTTAAAGCAAAGGAAAAGGGACTAATAGGACATATAGGTATATCTGCTCACAGTCTTGATATGTTAAAGCTTGCAGTTGAAAGTGAACTTTTTGAAACAATTATGTATCCCTATAATATTATTGAAAATC
>JBEQBT010000297.1:0-3570 GCA_041639705.1 Clostridiaceae bacterium
AAAGATCAATACTACATCTTGCTGATAAATTACATGAAGAATCTAAATCTATGTCATTTAGTGTAAAAAGTACAAATGAAGGCTTTGCATTTGTACCAATAAGAGAAGAAAAGGAAATGAGTGAAAAGGAGTATAATGAATTAAATGAAATAGAAAGAGACGATATTAACATAAAGGTTAGTCAGCTTAAATTGATTGCACTTGATGTATTACGTCAGACAAAGCTGTTTAAAAGGAATATGGCTGAGGAATTAAAAAGACTTGATGACACAACATCTCTCGAAATAATGGCCGAAAAGATTGAAAATTTAAAGGATAAGTATGGTTATAGTAAAAAGATAATAGAATATTTAGACCTTTTAAAAAATGACATAATTGAAAATATTGATGCTTTTATGGATTATGATAGTCAGGATGATAAGTATGATGAGAGTTTTTTTAAAAGATATTTTATTAATATAATAGTTTCTAATAGGGATGTGGAGGGTTCACCAGTAGTATTTGAAGATTTACCTGAATATCACAATCTTTTAGGAATAGTAGAATATGAAAATAAGTTAGGTACACTTGTTACAGATTTTACAATGATTCAACCAGGAAGTCTCCATAAATCTAATGGAGGTTATATTATTATTAATGCACTTCAATTAATTTCAAGTTATCAGGGATGGGAAGCATTGAAAAGGTCTCTCAAATCTGATTCTATATTTATTGAAAATCTTAAGAATCAGTTTGACATTATTCCACTTGCAACTCTTAAGCCGGAAGAAATACCTTTAAATATTAAGGTGATTTTGATTGGGAATCCTTTTATATACAACTTACTTTATAACATGGATGAGGACTTTAAAGAACTGTTTAAAATAAAATCAGACTTTGAAGAAGAAATTAAAAATATAAACGGCATGGGTATAAAGATATTAGGATTTATAAGTAATTATTGTGATGAAAACAAAATATTACCTGTTACAAGAAACGGAATAATTGAGCTACTTAAATATTCATGTAGAATCACTGAAAATAGAAAATATTTTACTGCTTCAATGAATAGAATTGTTGATGTTATTGAACAAGCAGAGGTCCTTGCTAAAACTCGTGGAACGGAGTTTATTAATGAAGAAAGTATTAAAGATACAATACTTGGGATTGAAAAAAGACATGGTTTATATAAGGATAAAATACTCAATATGTATAGGGATGGAATGTATATTTTAGAATTAAAGAATAGCAAAATTGGACAAATTAATGGCTTGTCAGTTATTGATCTTGGAGATGTTAGAGTTGGAAAACAAAATAGAATTACTGTAACAACATTTGCTGGTCAGGATGGGGTCATTAACATTGAAAGAGAAACCAACATGAGTGGAAATATTCATAGTAAGGGTATTATGATTTTATCAGGTTATATTGGAAAGGTTTTTGGGCAAAACACATTACTATCCTTTAATGCAAGCATTTGTTTTGAACAATTGTATGGAGAAGTGGATGGTGATAGTGCTTCAGCAGCCGAACTCATAGCTTTAATGTCAAGTCTAGGAGACATACCAATCAATCAAGGTATTGCTGTAACAGGATCTGTAAATCAAATGGGCGAAATCCAACCTGTTGGAGGGCTAAACGAGAAGATTGAAGGGTATTTTGATATTTGCAGTTTATATGGATTGGATGGGAATCAAGGAGTAATAATACCATATGCAAATATAGATAATTTAATATTAAAAGATGAGGTTTTATTGGCAGTGGATAGGGGACTTTTTAGATTATATGCAGTAGGGAGCATTGAAGATTGCTTTGAAATATTATGTGAAAATATGCCTAAAATTAGAGGAAAGAGAAAAGTAATTGATATAATAAGAGATAATATAGTTAATAAGCTAGATAGATATAAAAATATATTTAGTGATAAAAATAAGAAATAATAAAAAGTGGCTGTTGATAACCAACAGCCACTTTTTATGTTATACATTAAATCTGAAGTTAACTACATCTCCATCCTTCATTACGTATTCCTTACCTTCTAAGTGGACAAGTCCCTTTTCCTTTGCAACTGTTTCAGAGCCACATGCCATTAGATCATCAAATGCTGCAATTTCAGCTTTAATAAATCCCTTTTCAAAATCTGTATGGATTTTACCAGCAGCTTGCGGAGCCTTAGTGCCTTTTGTAATGGTCCATGCACGGACTTCATCATGTCCTGCAGTAAGAAAGCTTATTAATCCTAAAAGCTTGTAACTAGTCTTTATAAGTCTATTAAGACCTGGTTCCTCAAGTCCATAATCAGCAAGAAAAACAATTTTTTCATCCTCATCAAGCACTGATATTTCTTCTTCCACTTTTGCGCATATTGGAATGACCTCAGAGTTTTCAAGACTTGCTAATTCCATAACCTTTTTAAGGTATGGATTACTATCGTAACCATTAGCTATATCATCCTCTGATAAATTGGCAGCATATAAAACTGGTTTTGATGTTAAAAGAAAATACTGTTCAACCAATTCCATTTCATCCTTTGTCATATCATAGGTTCTTACAGGTTTACCATTTTCAAGATGAGTTTTAAGCTTTTCCATAAATTGAAGCTCTTCCAGGGACTTTCTATCACCTGAACGGGCAGTCTTATTGGTCTTATCCATTCTTCTTTCAAGTACTTCAAGATCGGAAAAAATAAGTTCAAGGTTAATAGTTTCTATATCTCTTAATGGATCAACTGAACCTTCAACATGAACAATATTAGAATCCTCAAAGCATCTTACTACATGAACAATAGCAGCGACCTCTCTGATATGGGATAAAAATTTATTGCCAAGACCTTCACCTTTACTTGCGCCTTTTACAAGTCCTGCTATATCATAAAATTCAATTACTGCAGGTGTAAATTTTTTGGGATTGTACATTTCTGCCAACTTGTTAAGTCTATAGTCTGGTACACCTACAACTCCAACATTAGGTTCTATTGTACAAAATGGGTAGTTAGCCACCTCTGCTCCTGCCTGAGTTATGGCATTAAACAGTGTGCTTTTACCCACATTGGGTAATCCTACTATACCTAACTTCATAATTATCTTCCTTTCATGTGAATCTAGTGGCTTTAATTCAATAACTGTATCAAATAAATTATAAACCATAGCTGGAAATGGTGCAAGTAAGGAGTATAGAATGTAAAATAGGGACATATACTAACTGTTTTTGACAACTGAATATGGCCTACATTAACAGGGACCACAAAGATAAGTGAAAGGACAAGGGACGCATACTAAGTGTTTTTTACCACTGAATAAAACCTCCATTAACAGGGAACAATATAATAATAAACTATAATGGAGGTTTTCATATGCCAAGAAAAGCAAGAGAAAAAACTAAAGATTCCATATTTCATATTATGGCAAGAAGTATAAGCGAGGTTGACCTATTTAAGGGTAAGGATGATAAGCTTAAGTATCTCTCCCTTGTTAAGAAATATCAAAAGCTCTATAAATTCAGAGTGTATGGTTACTGCTTAATGGATAACCATGTGCATATGATAATAGATGCAAATGGAGCAGACATATCAGATGTTATGCACAGCATAAA
>JBEQBT010000298.1:0-3523 GCA_041639705.1 Clostridiaceae bacterium
CTTGTCTAAATATGGGGTGGGAGGATATGCTGGAGCCCTTTTATTTTTGTTTCTATATAGATACATTACCTCGGCCTACTTTGGAGCCACTCCAGGAATGATGATATTAAAGCTGAAGTTAAAAAAATATGGTTTTAAAATATGCTTAATAAGAGAGACATATAGATTTGCCTCTGCATTTTTCTGGATAGGATATTTAATCGGGCTAATTGAGCCTAATAATAGAACCCTTCATGATATAATGTCTGGGACCTATGTTGTTTATAGTGAGAACAGGTCGGTTAAGGAGTCCAGGAAGAAGTATATAACCATAATAGCCAATGTACTTCTTGTTATATCAATATTCAGGTGGAGTTCCTTTTTTATACTAAACGATATTGGTTTAATAGGGTTTAAAAAAGCCTATTCCTCAGATGAATACTACCAAAGCTTTAATGGGGATAATCTTTCAAGCATGTCCCAGGACGAATTATATTTGAAAACCCTGGGAAGAAAGTACACAACTGTAGTAGATATGGATAAAAAGCCTACATTAATTAGAATATCCAATAAACTAACCTACATTGAGGTTTACAGGCTCTATATTAAGGGTAATAGATTATTAGGGGATTACCTGTACAAGATAAATATGCCAATTCAATACATATGCAGCGGGAATTTTAGGGGTAAAATTGAAATGTGTGGACTAAGCCCTAAAAATGATTTAGTACTAATAGATGAAAAAGGAAACCTGTATGGAAAGGGAAAGGTTAACCTTGAAAGCGTCCTAACCCTTATGTGTGGAGACATAGATTCTGATAATCAGGACGAAACAGTTATACTTGGCAGAGGTGGAGATGTGGAGGTATTTAAACTTAATGGGACTAAGCTGGATAGAATATATAAAGGAAAAATTGGGGAAGATATAATTCCACAGGCATTTTATATGCTGAAAGGAATTGTGGTTTTTGGAAGAGCCCATGAGAAATCTGTAGTATATTCATATGATTTTAAGGACAATGCATTTATATTCAAGGAGAAAAAATATATAGATGCAAAGGATGTGTCCTTTGCATCAAAGCTTGATGGAAGCTTTATAATATCCCATGTTTACAGAAATAATATGATGTTTACTATGGGCAATATACAGCGGCTTGAGGTTTATGATACAGATAAAAGCCCAAAAAGAAAGTATAACTTTGGACTAAGACCTGGCAGAAGATATGGGTATATGGTAAGAACCCTAGAGGGGGTAAGTGACATAGATGGAGACAGCAATGAGGAAATAATAATAAAAGCAGTTGGTAAGGATGACGTAATGGGACAGGGATATATTGTAGAAATATATAAACCACAAAGGGGACTGCTGTGGGTAAACAGGGTATTGACGATAATAGAGGATATTTTATATTAATTTCCAATAAAGGGTATCATCTTCCTTAATTCCCATGAAACACTAACTTTGGTACCTTGTTACATAGTTTTTTGTGCCAGGGCACCGGCGTGGGAGTAACATGTCTGGGCAAAATGTGAATGTGAAGTGCCTGGGAAACCTCCGAAAAAGTAATGTGATATAATAAATATACATCACATACATTTTCGGAGGTGTTTTTATGCTTAGTAAAAAAAGTGGACAAATTGATATATTTAATAGCATGATATATGAAAAATTAATACCGGAAAACCATCTCCTTGTTAGAATAGAATCATTAATGGATTTTTCTTTTGTTTATGATATTGTAAAAAACAAATATAGTGAAATAGGCAGAAAATCTGAGGATCCAGTAGTTCTTTTCAAATTAAATCTGCTTGAATACCTATACAAATTATCTGATCCTGCTGTGATAACTCGATCTCAAACCGATGTAGCTTTTAGATGGTTTTTAGGGCTTAATCTTGATGATGAGCTACCTGATGATACAACGATAAGCTACTTTCGTATACATAGAATGGGTGAAAAAGGATTCGAGGATGTATTTAATGAAGTTGTAAAAAAGTGCATTCAGAATAATCTTGTAGGGAAAAGAAGGTATATGATTGATTCAACAAATGTAGATGCCAATGTAAATTATCCTTCCATGAGAAGGTTAATTTGTAATGCCTTTAGAAAAGTAGTTAAGGAACTAGATAAATTTAATAGCACTATCGCTGCAGAGGTTTTAAAGGACTTTGAATCTGACATAGATTTGGAATATGAAAAATCAGATAAAGTATCTGTTTTAAAGTATTGCGAGATAGCAAAAAAATATGCTGAGTATATATATTTAAAAACATACGAAGAATTGCAAAATAATGCAAAATATCTAGACACATATTCAATTCTCTGGGATATAATTGAACAGTATTCTACTGCTGGCGCAAAGGATAAAATCATAAGCTGCGTAGATCCAGATGCGCGAGTAGCGCATAAGTCCCCAGGTATTACAAAGAAAGGATATAAAGATCATATTATTGTTGATGAAGATAGTGAGATCATTCTAGCTTCTACTCAAACACCTTTTAATGTGGGAGATGAAAAAGAATTTGTTAATCTAATAGAAAAAATAGAAAATAATTTTAATCTTGCTCCTGAGGAAGTATCAGCTGATAAAGTATATGGAACCAATGGTAATAGGGGTTACCTTAAGGATAATGAAATCATATCGAACATTGATTTCTATGACAAGTCTAATGTTGAGTATGAAAAATTTGATTTGAGAAAGTTCAATGTAGCTGAAGACTTAAAAAGTATAATATGTCCCAATGGAGTTACCAGCACTAAATTTTTTAATGATAAAGATAATGCTTATAGGACTTTTACCTTCAACAAAAAATCATGTACACAATGTCCTCTTAGAGATCAATGCCTTTATGAGAATGATTTGAAAAAGAATAGGGGAAGAGTCATAAAATTATCCACAAGATATGATGCTGTAATGAAAGATATGCACAGAATATCAACAGAGGAATTTAAAATTGCTAGAGATAAACGCTATAAAATAGAAAGGCGATTTGCTACCATGGTTAGAAATCATGGATTAAGACGATGCCGATTCTTAAGGATAAGAGGAGCAAAAATTCATATAACACTTGCAAATACTGCATGTAATATTGTTAGGATGGTTAACCTGCTATGGTATAATTTACATCCTAGTTTTGCTACCGCAAAATAGTATAAAGCCACTTGTAGAGTGGCTTTATACATGTAATATCAAAGCTAATTATTCATTCAAACAAAATATACCTTTCGGTATTTTAAAAAACCAATAAAATTTATGCATTTCATGAATATCTATTCATTCAAATCCAGGTCTTAGTTTGAATACCTCATTTTTTCGGAGGTTTCCCTGGCACCTTTGGGGCACCTCTTGACATAATCCCATAAATTGTTTATTATAATATAAGATGCTGTGAAGGAAAGAGTAATATATCAGTACACCAAAAAGAGAGCTGGGATTGGTGAAAGCCAGCGGTGAATGGATATATGAACATGGCTCCTGAGCATGACAGCTGAAATCTTAGTAGGCTGCCCCGGTAGCAGCCGTTATACTGCCTGGTGACATTA
>JBEQBT010000299.1:0-3500 GCA_041639705.1 Clostridiaceae bacterium
GAGCAATCAAATCCAGATGGACTTACCCCACCAAATACGTATTTTACTCCCATGAATTCTTTTGCATAGTCAATTATTTCTTGAGCCTTTTTAGTTGACACTGTTGAAGCACTTGTACCTCTTGATGCAACGATCTTCTCAGTGGTTTTTGCAACTTTTTTATTTTTTGCTGCTGCAAGTTTTGCTTTTTCAACTTCAGCATCCTTTTTAGCTTTCTCTGCTTCAGCAGCTAGTCTTGCTTTTTCTGCTTTTGCAGCAAGCTTTGCTGCTTCTTCTTTTTTAGCAGCCGCTAAATCTTTCACATTCATTACTTTTTTGATAGCAATACTTTCCAATTCATTACTTTCTGATCTACCTAATAAGGTTCTTTCTGGAATAATTACTTCATTACTAATTCCAACTTTGTTTTGAGAAACATCATTTGTTTTCTTTTCTTTATTTGTTGATGCAAAAATGATATAAGAAGTACCTACTACAGATGTTGTTACAAGCAATGCACATAATGTTTTTTTGTATTTTTCCATTGTAAAAACTCCCTCCTGTCTCCGAAGTTAGCTGGCGGGTTCGCGAGAAGGATTCACTACCAGTAGATACTGGATGCACCCCACATTTTGTTCCGACCTACCCTTTTAAAGGGATTCGAGAATTTATTTTTTCATTATACATCTGTTAAAATAAAAAATCAAATGACATAATATACCATGTATAATCTACACATTTAATAGTAATTAGATTTAAGCAATTTCTAAGACTCCACCTTCTATAAGTTGGAATTTCCACTTTTTGCTTCAGGTGGGGTAAAGTCCCCTCCTGAAGTCTCGATGTTCAGCTTTAGCTGAACGAGTTCACTATTTATAATCGACAACAAGTTTGATTTTACCTATATTTATCTAATATTATCATACCTGGACTTCCGATTTTTTCTAACCCCATAGTTATCCTTGCAATCTTATAATTATTTTTTATCCAAAATTGTCTGGCTCTTTTATTGTTTTCCATAATAATTGCATAAAATTTATCAACACAAAAATTGTTAGAGAAGTATTCCTCTACACTTTTTGAAATTTTTGACCCAAACCCTAAACCCCTATACTCCTCTAATAATACTAAAGATGTTAAGCACAATTCATTTGGGTTTTTGCTCTCTAATCTACCCTTTAGAATCCCAATAGCTATTCCTTTATATTCAATGCAGCAGAAAAATTCCATGGAATTGATTAAAGTTTCTATATACCTTTGATGAATTTCTTCTATAGTGAATAATGAAGCTCTACCCATAGCAACAACGCTTTCATCTGATTGATTTACACATCTTAAAACACCGGTTAGATCCTCTTTTTCTATGTTTCTGATTGCAATATCCCCGTTTATAATATTAACTGGCATCAAGATATCACCCGATTTCTATTTTTTATCTAAAACCATATCTAATAATAAAACAATTCTATAAACTTTTTATTTTTCCTCTTTTTTATAAACATAAAATTAGATATTAAATATTTATCAATTTCTAAGACTCCATCTTCTATAAGGTGGAGTTTCCACTTTTTGCTTCAGGTGGGGTAGAGTCCCCACCTGAAGTCTCGATGTTCAGCTTTAGCTGAACGAGTTCACTAGAAGATGAGTTACTAATATTTGTGACTATAAAAAAAGAGAGGTAAAATACCTCTCAAAGTTTTTAAATAGTAAATTAGTTAATCCAAAATACCGTTGCTTTAATTTTGACACCTATCTCCCGATAGGTGGGTGCTCGCATAAATGCTTCTATCTTCCAACTGCCAAATTTGGACTTATAAAAGGCTTGATATATACACTCAATTTAAAGCTCCCTGACTTAAAATGTAGGTTCAAAATAAAAGCCTGTCGAATATTTCAGAAAATATTTACTTATGGTGCGGAGAGCGGGACTTGAACCCGCATGGTATAACCACACGCCCCTCAAACGTGCGCGTCTGCCAGTTCCGCCATCCCCGCTTAACATAATTAATTATAGCAAAATCATTTTTCACTGTCAATATGGATATTTTGATAACCATCACAATATTATCTTAAATATGCAGTAATTGAATTTTAACTAGCATATAAAAATTTATAAATTTTATATGTTTTCTTAACTCGTAAAACATAGTTTTTGGTTTCATTAAATGGTATTTTATTTACATCTAGAAATTTTTCCCCATTATCATTTTTTGAAATCCATTTAGTTACATTTCCACTTCCCCCATTATATGCAGCAAGTGCACTATCGATATCAGAATTAAAGTCGCTATATAATTTTGAAAAATAGAAACATCCAAGTTGAATATTTAAATCTGGGTTATAAAGAAAATTCTCATCTAACTTATCAATATTAAGTAAATTTGCAATATACTCGCCTGTTTGAGGAGTTATCTGCATTAAACCTGAAGCACCCTTATTTGACTTTGCATATGGATTAAATTTACTTTCAACTCTGATTATTGAATATATAATATATGGATCAACATTATACTTAGTAGAATATTTCATTACACTTTGACTATATTGAATTGGGAAAAATTTTTTCAATATTGATTTATAATTTCCTAAAATAATTATTACAAATACTAGGACTAATATAGTTATAAATATTTTCTTAGTCATTTCTGTCCTCCAATGTTAGTATTTCCTTCATAATCTTATTAAGTTGACTTCTTGTATATTCCACATCATAACTATTATCGATAATATAATCTGCATATTTTTTCTTTTCTTCAAATGGCATTTGAGAATTTATCCTTATTATTGCTTCTTCATTTCCTATTAAATTTCTTTCCATTAATCTTTTTATTTGTATCTCCTTATTAACATATACTAGTACTAATATATTTGCAATATCTTTAAATATACCCTCCATCAAAAGTGCCCCATCTACTACACAGCATTTTTCGCCAGAATTTTTATAAGTATTTATAGCTTCAATAATTTCTTTTTTTATAGGGGGATGGGTAATACTGTTTAATTTCTCCAAACTATTTTTATTACTAAAAACTAAATTACCAAGTTTTCTTCTGTTTAATGTGCTGTCCATATTTAATACTTCTATTCCAAATGCTTCAACTAATTTGTCTAAAACCGGACCTTCTTCCTTCAGTATAGAATGGGCTATATAATCACCATCAATAACGGGTATCCCCATATCCTTAAACATTTCAGATATTGTGCTCTTTCCTGATGCTATTCCTCCAGTTAGTCCAATTATTAACATAAAATCACCTACTTAGCTTCATACCAATTGATTCCCCATTTTACATCTACAATCAATGGTACTTCCAATTTGATTGCCATTTCCATTTCATCTTTTACAATCTTTTTAATTTGTTCAAGTTCATTTCTTTCAACTTCTAATACTAACTCATCATGAACCTGAAGTATTAACCTAGAATTAAGTTTTTCATTTTTAATTCTATTAGACACATTAACCATTGCTATTTTAATAATATCTGCAGCTGTTCCTTGAATTGGGGTATTCATTGCTAATC
>JBEQBT010000300.1:0-3498 GCA_041639705.1 Clostridiaceae bacterium
AGAATCTGATATCTCAATTAGAACCTCAAGGTCTTCCACCCTACCTAGTAGATTTTCGTATTTTGTAATCTTGTCCTTTAAAGACTTTGACCTTTGAAGTACCTTTTGTGCATTTTCCACATGGTTCCAAAAATCAGTTTGCTGCATCTTCATATCCAGCTCATTTATCTTTTCCCTTAAGCTAGCAATGTCAAAGAGCAGCCCCCATTTCCTTTAAATTTTCCTTCATAGGTTTTATAGCTGCATTATGTTCTTCAAATTGCAAATGCACTACTACCACCATCCTTTCAGACTTACTATTATAGATTTGCATTGTCATGGCAGGCTTACATGCCTGCTTGAACTTTATAAGGGTAAAGGCAGGCCTGTAAGCCTGCCACTACATTACACGTTGTAATTTTAACATCAAATCTGTATCTATACTATATTATTATGCATTTTTTCCACAACAATTTTTATACTTTTTACCACTGCCGCATGGACAAGGGTCATTTCTTCCTGCTTTTTTTTCTTTTCTAACAGGCTCTCTTTTTACTGAATCATCATGATTTGTGGAGGTCGGTTCTGCAACTCTCTCCCTTTCAACCTTTCTTTCTGCTCTTACTCTGAACATGAATCTTACTGCTTCTTCCTTTATGGTATATATCATTTCATCGAACATGTTCATTCCTTCAATCTGGTATTCCTGAACTGGATCTCTCTGTCTGTAAGCACGGAGTCCAATACCCTGCTTTAATTGATCCATAGCGTCTATATGATCCATCCATTTTAAATCAACTGCACGAAGCAGAATTACTCTTTCAACCTCTCTCATCTGCTCAGATCCAAATTCAGCTTCCTTCTGTTCATATAACTTATATGAAATATCTAGAAGGGTTTCAATAATTTTTTCCTTTGGCAGATCCTTTAAATCTTCTATTTTAACAGATCCCCTTGGCAAGAAAATATCTTCAAGATATTTCACAAAGCCTTTAATATCCCACTCTTCCCTTTGTTTTTCCTCACTAGTATGAGCATTCACAACTGCCTCAATAATTTCCTTAATCATTGACAGGATGTATCCCTTAATATTTTCTCCATTAAGCACCTGTGCTCTTTGGCCGTAAATTATTTCCCTCTGTGTATTCATAACATCATCGTATTGCAATAGGGACTTTCTAACATCAAAGTTGTTACCCTCAACCTTCTTTTGTGCCTGTTCTATTGCATTAGAAACCATCTTACTTTCAATAGGCTCATCTTCTGGTAATCCAAGTTTTTCTACTACATTTTGAAGCCTATCTGAACCAAACAATCTCATTAAGTCATCCTCAAGTGAAATATAAAATCTTGAAGAACCTGGGTCTCCCTGACGTCCAGAACGGCCTCTCAACTGGTTGTCTATACGTCTTGACTCATGCCTCTCAGTACCTATAATTTTAAGTCCACCTAAATCAACAACACCTTCACCAAGCTGAATGTCGGTACCACGTCCTGCCATATTTGTAGCAATAGTAACCATCCCTGATTCTCCAGCATGGGAAATGATTTCCGCTTCCTTCTCATGATACTTAGCATTCAATACCTGATGTGGTATTCCTCTTTTCTTAAGCAGTTCAGAAATCATTTCTGACTTTTCAATACTGATTGTACCAACAAGAGCAGGCTGTCCTTTTTTGTATGTTTTAACTATTTCTTCTACAATTGCATTAAACTTACCCTTTTCGCTCTTAAATACAGAGTCAGGCATATCTAATCTTGCCATAGGTTTGTTAGTTGGTATTACAATAACATCAAGTCCATATATTTCTTGAAATTCTATTTCTTCTGTACGTGCAGTTCCAGTCATACCAGCAAGCTTATTATACAATCTAAAATAGTTCTGGAAGGTAATTGTTGCAAGTGTCTTTGATTCTCTTTCAACCTTAACCCCTTCCTTAGCTTCAATTGCTTGGTGAAGTCCATCACTGTATCTTCTTCCCTGCATAAGTCTTCCAGTAAACTCATCTACTATTATTACTTCTCCTTCTTTAACAACATAGTCAATATCTCTCTTCATTAGATTATGTGCCTTTAGAGCCTGTATAACATGATGCTGTATTTCCATATTATCCGCATCACCATAGTTTTCAATGTTAAAATATTTTTCAGCCCTTTCAACTCCATTTTCAGTAAGAGTTACTGCATGCTGTTTCTCATCAACCTCAAAATCCTCATCCCTTCTCAAAATCTTAACAAAAGAATCTGCGTATTGATAAAGATGAGTTGATTTTTCTCCAGCACCTGAAATAATAAGTGGAGTTCTTGCTTCATCTATAAGTATTGAGTCAACTTCATCCACTATTGCATAGTTAAGCTCTCTTTGAACCATTTCTTCCTTATATACAACCATGTTATCCCTTAGATAATCAAATCCCAATTCATTGTTTGTTCCATAGGTTATATCACAGTTATATGCAGCTCTTCTTTCTTCATTATCCAAATCATGAGTAATAACTCCCACTGTTAGTCCTAAAAACTCATGTATCTTGCCCATCCAATTCCTATCACGCTTTGCAAGGTAATCATTTACTGTTACAATATGAACTCCCTTACCTGTTAATGCATTAAGATATGAAGGAAGTGTTGCAACAAGAGTTTTTCCTTCACCAGTCTTCATTTCAGAAATTCTTCCTTGATGAAGTACTACACCACCAATAAGCTGTACACGGTAATGCTTTTGCCCAAGTACCCTTACTGCTGCTTCCCTAACAACTGCAAAAGCTTCTGGCAAAATATCATTTAAGGTTTCTCCTCCTTGAAGTCTCGACTTGAACTCTACAGTCTTATTTTTCAATTCATCATCGCTAAGACTCTGCATTGTCTTATCCAAGGCTTCAATTTTATCAACTATAGGATTAATCCTTTTTATTTCCTTGTCACTATAATCTCCGAATATTTTTTTCAATATACTCATTTTTACACCTCTTTCTAAAATAAGAAGAATCCTGGATTCATCCTTATTGTGTTAAATCACGGCATTCTCCTATTTACCTACCATAAGGTCTTTGTTGTAAGCATTACAAATTATTATATCATTTAACCAATATACAATCAATTTCTTTACATTTAATTAGTAATTTATCCCAAAATAATTTTAACTAACCAATTACAAAAAATTAATATATATCTATAATACCATTTTACCATACATATGTTGTAAAAGAATCCATAACAAAGTATGAACCCTTTGTTAACATATTGCCTATTTTATTTTATCCTTACTTATAAAATAATACAGTAAAAAAGAATGGCGGTTGCCATTCTTTTATATTAGAATTCAGGTTCAATCAACCCAACATTTCCATCTCTTCGTTTATATACAACATTCACCTCATTAGAATCAGCATTCCTAAATACGAAGAAATCATGACCTAATAGATCCATCTGCAGTACAGCTTCATCAACATCCATTGGTTTTACTGCAAACCTTTTTGTCTTAACAACTTGTGGTTCTTCTTCTTCAACTACTTCACTTGG
>JBEQBT010000301.1:0-3480 GCA_041639705.1 Clostridiaceae bacterium
CAATTTTTCAGCAGAATATCCTCTGCTTTTTAAAGAATGCTCAAACACATTTCGGGTAGCAGATCCCTTTTCCCTTAATATGAATGGAAGTTTTGTAATATCCTTAATTTTAATATTTTTTGGAAGGTCAAGCTTATTACTAATAAGCACCAGTTTATCATCACCAATTTTAGTATATGAAAGCCTGCTGTCATCTAGAACCTCTCCAACCATACCAATATCTGCACCACCCGATAACACCTGCTCAATTACATTTTTTGTGCTATCCTCCTTAATAGAAAAGTGTACTTCTGGGTAAATACTATAGAAGGACTTCACAAAGGAAGGAAGGATAAAGCGACATGGGGTTGTACTTGATGCAATGCTAAGATTACCAGAAATTTTACTATCAAATTCCGATAAGCTTGAAATAGCTGTGTTGCGTATATTAATTAGGTTTAGGGCATACTCAAGAAAAAGTGTGCCTGCCTTTGTAAGTCTTACATCCTTACCATGTCTATCGAATAGAGACATGTCTAATTCTTGCTCTAATGATGCAATATGTGCACTAATAGTAGGCTGAGATAAATATATTGCTTCAGCTGCTTTTGAAAAACTCTTGAACTTTGCTACATTTATAAACGCTTCAATCTGTTTAAAATCCACTTCATCACCCCATCACTATATTATCATATAACTATAAGATTTTTCAATATAATATATTTATATTTTCTATAAAACCAATTCCTATACCATTAAAACCTTATTTAGTATGGATTTTTTCTTTTATTTCTATTGTCTGAACAAGTTATATAACATATTAATCCATCTATGGATGAATATCTTAACAATTGTTAAAATTTGTGTCAAAAAAATATAGAATGAATAGTTTCATAAAAAAGTGCTAAGTGTTATAATATCATGTGTAGTATTATGATTATTTATATTCTGCCAACAAAATGATAATAAGTCCACAAAACAAGCTAAATTTAGAATTGATGTAGCTAATAACAAAATGTAAATTGAGGATTATTTGCGTAATTTTGTATAGATGTTAATTGAAAAGGATGGGTGCACTTATGGATAAACTGATTATAGAGGGTGGAAGAAGGCTATCTGGCGATGTTGTAATAGGTGGAGCAAAGAATGCAGCACTTGCTATACTTCCTGCAGCACTTCTTACAGATGAGGGATATTGTGACATTGATAATTTACCAGAGATAGAGGATATTAAATGCTTGGAAAATACTATTGAGAACCTTGGCGCTAGGGTTTCAAAGCAAAATATAGGACATGTTAGAATTGAAGCGTCACATATTGTTTCAACACTAGTTCAGGGAGATGATTTAAGAAAAATTAGAGCCTCTTATTATTTTATAGGAGCACTACTTGCTAAGTTCGGTAAGGCAGAGGTTATATTTCCAGGAGGTTGTGAAATAGGAGTAAGACCAATAGATCAGCATATAAAGGGCTTCGAGGCAATGGGAGCTACAATAGAAGTAGAACATGGCATTATAAGGGCATATGCAGAGAATGGACTTTCTGGTGCGAATATATATCTGGATGTAGTTAGTGTTGGAGCCACTATAAACATAATGATTGCAGCGAGTAAAGCTAATGGGGTAACGGTAATTGAAAATGCAGCAAAGGAGCCACATATAGTAGACGTTGCAAACTTTTTAAACACAATGGGAGCAAACATAAAGGGTGCAGGAACAGATGTTATAAAGGTTACAGGAGTCAAGCACTTTAAGGGCTGCAGCTATTCAGTAATCCCTGACCAGATTGAAGCTGGGACTTTCATGATTGCTGCTGCTGCAACACGAGGTGATGTTGTAATAAAAAATGTTATTCCAAAGCATTTAGAGTCTATTACTGCAAAGCTTTTAGAAATGGGAATAAATATAGAGGAAGGGGAGGATTCTGTTAGGATTTCATGTGAAAAAAGAACCAAAGGAATAAACATAAAAACCTTACCCTATCCAGGATTTCCAACTGATCTACAGCAGCCAATGACAGCTCTATTAGCAGTATCCAAGGGAAGAAGCATTGTAAACGAAAGCATATTTGAAGCAAGATTCAAGCATGTAGATGAGCTTAAGAGAATGGGTGCAAATATTAAGGTTGAAGGTAAAATAGCTGTTATTGAGGGTATTGATTGCCTTTCTGGTGCAGAGGTAGTTGCAACGGATCTTAGAGCTGGCGCTACAATGGTAGTGGCAGGTCTAATTGCAGATGGCATTACCACAATAGCAAATATAAAGTATATAGATAGAGGATATGAAAAAATTGAAGAAAAGCTCAATAATCTTGGCGGTAGTGTAAGGAGAATACATGGTTAGAAAATAAGAGGCTATCTCAAAAATACAGAAAAATCTCAAGTTGTGCTTGTCATTCTAAATGTAGCCTGTCATTCTGAACGTAGTGAAGAATCTTTTCCCAAGATGTCTATAAGATCCTTCACTACGTTCAGGATGACAAGAGGGGCTTTCATAACAATGACAAGCACAATTTTTATGAGAAAAAGGTATTTTGAGACTACCCCTTTACTTATACCATTGCAACACCACTACTTATTGCTGCTTCTCTAACTGCAGCAGCAACCTTTTTTTGTACATTCCTGTCAAATGCCTTAGGAATTATATTATCATCATTCAAATCACTTGGGGAAATAGACTGTGCTATTGCATAAGCAGCAGCTACCTTCATAGCTTCATTTATATCCCTTGCTCTTACATCAAGTGCACCTCTGAATATTCCAGGAAAAGCAAGTACATTATTAACCTGATTAGGGAAATCAGAACGTCCTGTACCAATTATTCTAGCACCTGCAGCCTTTGCATCATCAGGGAATATTTCAGGTGTGGGATTTGCCATTGCAAATATTATTGAATCCTTATTCATTGTTTTAACCATTTCTCCAGTTAATACACCTGGAGCAGAAACTCCTATGAAAACATCTGTTCCTTTAATAACATCACCAAGAGTTCCACTTAAATTATCTGGATTTGTTATATTAGCAACCACATCCTTCGCCTCATCTTTAAATTCCATCCCTCTATATAGTGCACCATTTTTATCACAAACTATTATATTAGTCACACCTGAGGACAATAGGAGTCTTGTAATTGAAGTACCAGCAGCTCCTGCACCATTAACCACAACTTTTATACCCGAAAGTTCTTTATTTGTAAGCTTTAGAGCATTAATAAGACCAGCTAAAACTACAATTGCAGTGCCATGCTGATCATCATGGAAAACTGGAATATCTAGTTTCTCCTTTAGTCGACCTTCTACTTCAAAACATCTTGGGGCTGAAATATCTTCAAGATTGATTCCTCCGAAGGATGGAGCTATTCTTACAATAGTCTCAATAATTTCATCCACATTTTTAGTATCCAGTACTATTGGAAATGCATCTACATCTGCAAAGCTTTTGAAAAGAACTGCCTTGCCCTCCATAACTGGAAGGGATGCTAATGGACCTATATCACCTAAGCC
>JBEQBT010000302.1:0-3445 GCA_041639705.1 Clostridiaceae bacterium
GGAATATTCAAGCTTGGTAATTGCTTTTTATGAACAGTTTATTGCTACAATTTTGCTAATTCCTTTTTTACTTTTGTACAAGCCTGTTTTTCAGCTCAAGGATATATTTTTACTTATTCTATTAGGGGTGGTCTTTACTGGGATTTCCCATTCCCTGTTTATTAATGGCTTAAGAAATATTAAAACACAAACAGCAGGAATTATATCCAGCCTTGAGCCAGTTTATGGTATCATTTTCGCGGCCCTTTTATTAAGAGAAATACCAACATTAAGAGAAGCACTAGGTGGAATTATAATTTTAAGTACAGTTTTTTACTCAACTATTAAATCAAGATAATTCGTATCTTTATAGCATAATAGGAATTTACTAGTCATTATTAGGTTTTGTAGCCTTTTCTAGAATTATTTGGGGTGTCGCCAACATTGTCGGAAATGTATGGTTATGTATTACATAATTCACAGACATTGACATGCTCTTTTTTTGCAATTATAATGGAATTTAACATTTGACTGGAAATAATAACATCCCATCTATATGTATTAAAAATATTATTATGAAATTGTGTGGTGAAGTATGTTAATATCATTATTTTTTCGTTTTTTCATGTACTCCATTTTTGGACTGTTTTTAGAAACGGTATTTTCAGTAACTGGCATAGAGTGGGTTTCTGGACTTCATATACAACGAATAACTCCGAGAAAATATCTAGAGGGGTTTGTTAGCTTATATATGATTCCAGTACATGGCTTTGGAATGCTTACATTTGAATATATTTTTTTCTTTATACAACATTGGCCTATATTTTTTAGATATGTTGTTTGGTGCCTACTTATCACGTTTGCCGAGGCGCTTTCAGGTTTTATCTATGATCGTGTTTTAGGGTTTTATTCTTGGGATTATTATGCCCAATCAAAATATAAAGTATTTAAACGAGAATATACCCTTTGGACTTTAATTCCATTATGGGGCGTTGCAGGATTAATTTTGGAAATATACGTTAAAATAGTCACTTACATTTCTCCTGACATTGTTAATGTTGTATCAAGAACGATTAGTCACTAATTACAATAATAGTAATAAGCGATGGCTGATTTGCGTAAATGTACCATATAGGGTAGTCTTTTTTTCAAGCGACTATCCTATATGGTACATTTTATTTTTTAAAGAAGCTAGAAAATAGTAAAATGACTAAGGGGAAGTGATAATATATTGGATAGAAAATAAACTGATTTAAAGGAGAGAATTACCTTTTTAGAGGACCTATAAAGATAAAAGATGAACAGATTAATGCGAAGAATTATCAAATTAATGGATTAATACAAAGTAACTTCAATTTTTCAAAAGCTTTAACCTCATCAGTTACAGAGGAAGCTGTAACTATGGAAGAACCTAAGAAATCATCCTGGATAAAAGGATATTTGAGAAATCGAATAAATAAGTAAGCTTTACATATTCTTGTATTGGTGTATTAGACAAAATTAATTTAATCATTATTATAAATTTTGAATTAATTATTATTACATTGTTTATAATAATTAATAATGATATAATATAATTAAGCAAAGGAGGTATTCAAGATGATAGTTAATGCCACTGAATTTAAGACAAGAGCAGGAAAATATTTAGATATCGTAGATAAAGAGGATATTGTAATAACTAGAAACGGCAGGGAGGTAGCAAAATTAGTACCTATAAGAAAGCAAGGGACTCCTAATGCGGATTATTTATATGGATTATTAGCTGATTCGGAAAATAAGGATATCACTAAAAAACAAATTCGTGACGAAAGGATAAAAGAAAAATATGGAGATATTGATTGATACTAATGTTATCCTGGATGCTTTACTAAAAAGAAGTCCTTTTGATGAAGATGCATATGCAGTACTAAAAATGGCGGATGAAAAGAAGATAAATGCTCACATAGCTGCATTTGCTATTACAGATATATATTATTTCATTAGTAAAAATCTCAATCATGGTGACCGAATAAAAGCTATAAAAGCATTATTTAATATTATGAATGTTGTAAGTATCACAAAACAAGATATTGAAAAAGCAATGTCTTTTCCAGAGTTTACTGATCTGGAGGATGCTTTACAATTGCAGTCCTTAAAGAAGGTTAAAGGGAACTTTATTATAACCAGGGATGAGGGATTTCAAAAATTAACTGATAAAGCAATTTCACCAAAGGACTTCATTCATAGGATATCACAAAGCTTCAAAGAAACAGCAATAACAAAATTATAATAAAGCTCTAGGTTAATACCCAGAGCTTTTATCAATTTCTAAGACTCCACCTTCTATAAGGTGAGTTTCCACTTTTTGCTTCAGGTGGGGTAGAGTCCCCACCTGAAGTCTCGATGTTCAGCTTTAGCTGAACGAGTTCACTTAGAACCTAGTTCAACTATCTTTAGTATTACTTCAACAGCTTTCTCCATTGCAAATATAGGGATGAACTCGAATCTGCCGTGGAAGTTGTGACCTCCTGTGAATAGGTTTGGAGTTGGAAGACCCATAAAGGATAATCTTGCTCCATCTGTACCTCCTCGGATTGGAACAACCTTTGGATTTACACCGCATTCTTCCATTGCTTTAAAAGCGGTATCAACAATGTATTTGTGCTTTTCAATAATTTCTTTCATGTTGAAGTATTGATCCTTTATTTCAAGGGTTACAGTACCTTCACCATATTTTTCATTCAATATGTCAGAAATTTTTTTCATAAAATTCTTTCGGTTTTGGAAGCTTTCCATATCAAAATCTCTTATTATATAGTCTAATACTGTCTTTTCAACGTCACCTTTGATTGAGTTTAAATGATAAAAGCCTTCATATCCTTCAGTAGTTCCAGGAGTTTCATTTTCAGGAAGCATGCTGATAAATACATTGCTTATTAACAGTGAGCTTTTCATCTTATCCTTTGCAGAACCGGGATGAATGTTGGTTCCTGTAATTATTACCTTGGCTCCTGCAGCATTAAAGTTTTCATACTCAAGCTCTCCAATTACACCCCCATCCAGTGTATAGGCATAGTCTGCATTGAACTTTTTAACATCAAAGTAATCTGCCCCACGGCCTACTTCCTCATCTGGAGTAAAACCAACCTTGATGGTTCCGTGCTTTATCTCAGGGTGACTTATTAGATATTCCACTGCAGAAACTATTTCAGCCACACCTGCCTTATCGTCTGCACCAAGAAGAGTGGTCCCATCTGTAGTTATCAAATCCTTGCCTACATAGTTCTTTAAATCCGAAAATTCCTTTGGCGAAAGTACTATATTTTTCTCCTTGTTTAATAATATATTTCCACCATCATAATTTTTTACTATTTTAGGTTTTATATTTTCACCAGGCATATCAGGACTAGTATCCATATGTGCAATAAAGCCTATAGTTGGTACAGCTCTTTCCATATTTGAAGGAAGAGAAGCCATTATGTATCCA
>JBEQBT010000303.1:0-3356 GCA_041639705.1 Clostridiaceae bacterium
GGTCTTAAGTTTAGAGATTAATAAGAATAGTGATATTTTATATGAACAAATAAGGCGAGTTGCATATTTGGATTTACTTCTTTCAAAGGTAGAATTTGCATTGAAAATCAATGGTACAAAACCTGTAATTGAAGAGAGTTTGAGTATGGAATTAATAAATGGAAGACATATAAAGTTGGATGAAATATTAAAACTCCAGGGAAAATATTTCACTCCAGTGAGCTGCAGCTTAAATCAGGGAGTGACAATTATTACAGGGGCAAATATGGGTGGAAAAACTGTAAGACTTAAGCTAATTGGAATGCTTCAGGCAATGGCTCAGTTTGGACTTTATGTACCTGCAGAGAGCTTTAAAACCTGCATTATGGATTTTATATACTTTTCAATTGGGGACATGCAATCTATAGATTCGGGGCTTTCCACATTTGGTGGAGAAATATCAGGTATGATAGATATTATGAATTGCAGCAAGCATAGGGGACTTATTTTAGTGGATGAACTTGCAAGGGGGACAAATCCAGAGGAAGGATATGCTATTTCAAGGGCTATTGTAAGATATCTTAAGGATAATAGTTTTATAACACTGTTTACAACTCATTTCTCAGGTATAACAAATGAGAAAGGAATAGAACATTTAAGGGTTAAAGGACTTAAGAGGATTGACTTTAATGGATTAAAGAGGGAATTAAAAAGCCAAAGGGTCAGCATGGAGCATGTCCAGGATTATATGGATTTTACACTTGAAAAGGTTGAAGGAGAAGATGATGTACCAAGAGATGCAATTAATATAGCAAGATTAATGGGCTTGAATGAAAAAATATTGCAGTGGGCGGAAGAAATACTGGCTTTAGGAAGGGAGGAATAATTATGAGCAAGCTAAATTTAGATTTAGGTTTAATAGCTAGAGGAAGGGAAGCAGCAGGAAAAATAGCTGAGGATACTCAGAAGTTTATTGATGTTCATTCAACATTAGCAGTTGAAAGAACTATTGCAAGGCTTTATGAAATTGATGGGGTGGATGATGTAGATGTACCATTACCGAATTTGGTTGTTGAAAATATTAAAAATGGTGGAGGGATTAGAAAGGGAGCGGCATACTATATTGCTAATGCTGTCCTAAATACTGGTATGACACCACAGGAAATAGCAGAGAGGGTAGCAGCAGGAGAAATGGATTTATGTAAAATACCTGAAAAACCCCTTGAAGAAATCAGCAGAAAAGCAGAAGAACTTGCAAAACGTATGGTTGATAGGATTTCAAGTAATAGAAATATAAGAGAGAAATATATAAAAAACCTAGGTGAGGGTGATAAACCTTATATATATGTCATTGTTGCAACTGGAAATATTTACGAGGACGTTGTTCAAGCACAATCTGCAGCAAAACAGGGTGCAGACATAATTGCAGTTATTAGAACAACCGGTCAAAGTCTTTTAGATTATGTTCCATATGGTGCGACAACTGAAGGTTTTGGCGGAACCTATGCAACTCAGGAAAACTTCAGAATAATGAGAAAGGCACTTGATGAGATTGGACTTGAGGTTGGAAGATATATAAGGCTTTGTAACTACTGCTCAGGGCTATGTATGCCCGAAATTGCTGCAATGGGTGCAATGGAAAGATTAGATGTAATGCTTAATGATGCATTATATGGAATATTATTTAGAGATATAAATATGCAAAGAACAATTGTGGATCAGTTCTTTTCAAGGGTTATAAATGGATATGCAGGGGTCATAATAAATACTGGAGAGGACAACTACCTGACAACAGCAGACGCAGTTGAAGCAGCCCACACAGTACTTGCATCACAGTTTATTAACGAACAATTTGCCCTTAAAGCTGGGCTTCCAGAGGAACAAATGGGTCTTGGACACGCATTTGAAATGGAACCAACCTTGGAAAATGGCTTTTTATACGAACTATCCCAAGCCCAAATGGCAAGGGAAATATTCCCCAATGCTCCTTTAAAATACATGCCTCCCACTAAGTTTATGACAGGAAATATATTTAAGGGACATATACAGGATACCCTCTTTAACATAGCATCCATTTGGACTCAGCAGGGAATACAACTCCTTGGGATGATGACTGAGGCAATCCACACTCCATTTATATCTGAAAGAGCCCTTGCAATTGAAAATGCAAGATATGTATTTAATAATATGAAATCAATTGGAGATGAAGTTGAGTTTAAAAAGGATGGAATTATTGTACAGAGGGCACAAAAGGTCCTAAATGAAGCAGTTGAACTTCTTGAAGAAATTCAAAAGAGTGGACTTTTTAGAACCCTAGAGCAGGGTAAGTTTGGAGATGTAAAGCGCTCTAGAACTGGTGGAAAGGGGCTTGATGGAGTATTCAGAAAGGATGAAAAGTACTTTAATCCATTTATACCACTTATACTTGGGGGTGAAAGATAATGAGCAGCGGATTATATGGGGCAAATAAAAAGGATTTTGACAAAACCTTTGACCCCACAGCAGTTAAGGCATATGGGGATACTATGAATGATGGGAAAGTCCAGGTTTCATTTACCCTTCCCCTGGCCTATGGTGATGAGGCAAAGGAAGCAGCAAGACAGTTGGCTATGAAAATGGGACTTGAAGAGCCAAATGTAACATATATGATGGATTTGGGAGTTGGATACAGCTACTTTGTAGTTTTCGGTGCCTGTGTCCACACTATTGATTCAACTAAAATAGTAGTTCCAAAGGTAGAATCTACCACCATGTCAATGGAAGAGACAGATGAGTATATAAAGAAGTATATCGGAAGAAATATAGTTGTTGTTGGGGCTTGCACAGGAACAGATGCTCATACAGTTGGAATAGATGCAATAATCAATATGAAGGGCTTTGCAGGCCATTATGGACTTGAAAGGTACCAGATGATAGATGCATTTAATCTTGGAAGTCAGGTTCAAAATGAAGAGCTTGTTGCAAAGGCAATTGAGGTAAATGCAGATGCTATACTTGTTTCCCAAATAGTAACACAGAAAAATGTTCATATTCCAAACCTTACGGAGCTTGTGGATATTGTAGAGGCTGAGGGGTTAAGGGACAGGTTAATATTAGTTGCAGGAGGTCCAAGAATCAACCACGAGCTTGCTAAAGAATTAGGCTATGATGCAGGTTTTGGTTCAGGCTCCTATGCAGATGATGTGGCATCCTTTGTGGTAGAAGAAATGGTGAAAAGAGGAATAAAATAATTGATAAGTCAGCTGCAAATGCAGCTGACTTTTTTTGAATTGTTACAGATATTAGGAAGAATGCGTAACAATTAAAGTGAAACATGATAGAGCAGTAGTGGTCGATGCCCACATCGACAGGTCATTAACGTGGTAGGCGATACCTAC
>JBEQBT010000304.1:0-3351 GCA_041639705.1 Clostridiaceae bacterium
AAAAGTTGAGGGAAAATAATTAGAGAAAGTAATATGCTTATTTCATCTTTAGATAATGGATTAATTATACAGTAATTATCTATTATCTCTCTTGCATATTTAAAATCCCAAGAATATTCTTTTTTAAATAAGATTTTCTTTATAAACTTACTTAAATCAAAAACGTTAATATTGTATTTAACCTTGTTCAAGGAAGTAAAATAGTACTCCTCAAAATTATCTACAAGTATATTTTTTAGGTTGAAATCATTAAGGCATAAAGTGCTTTTTAATTGTGCATTCTGTAATATTCTATTATAGTTTGATTTATTTAAAAGTTGTACTGCTAATTCTAACTGACCTTCAAAGAATTCAATAGAATCCATGTATAAAATATCGAACATAATTCTAATTTTCTTATTACAAATTATTTCCCTTATAATACTAAAAACAGAACTATATTTTTCTAGCTTAGTAGACCAATTATATGTCTTAAAATCTATAGCAATATGTTTGTTGTAATAGCCTTGTGACTTTAAGTGAAAATTTGCAAGCATTAGTGCAAAAATTTTTATATCACTAAAATTGGAATAGCTACCCTCTCTGCCATCTTTCCAATTACTTAAATAATAGAAACTCTTATTATATCTTAACAATTCCTTGCCTTCATTGGTTTTAATATAATCTAGGATGTTTGTAAATCCGTTTTGCATTAAATAATTGCTTAACCGCAGATTTTTTAATGCACAATTGTAGCTATATTTTATTTTTCTAAGACAATAGGTATCTTCCTTAACTGTTATTATAAATAAGTCATTTTGTTTTATGATTCTATCAGGAGTAATGCTATAATGCTCTAGTAATTCTAAAAGTCTTTTATGCTCTACTTTGTTTATATTAGTATTTAATGGTCCTATTGGATTTATCTCCATATTAAACCTCATATAAATTATTGTTTAATTTATACATTATATTCTTTAGATAATAGCTTTATAAGAGTTTGTGGTTTAATATGACTAATAATATGGCATTTTTAACATAATTCAATCTGTTGACTTTTGATTTTTGCTATTATATAATTAATTAATTCAATTTTTGGGCCTTTAGCTCAGTTGGTTAGAGCAACCGGCTCATAACCGGTTGGTCCGGGGTTCGAGTCCCTGAAGGCCCACCATTAATAGAAAAACTTTTACCTATTTGGTAAAAGTTTTTGCTTTTTTATTAGTAAGTTTTAAAAAATTATTGATAATTACCTGCCTTCATTGTAGGGGCGAACACTGTTCGCCCATACGTTTGGGTATTCTTCATCAGCGTTAGAGGTATTAGATACTGTTAATATATTTATATGCAAATGCAGCTTGGACTGCACAGCCATATGCTAAACAATCCTCATCAATATTAAAATAGCTTCCATGAGCAGGATGGTAGATACCCTTAGCCTTATTTCTACATCCTAGTTTGTAATATAAACCTGGAATTCTTTGAGTATAATAAGAAAAATCTTCAACACTCATGTTTGGCTTATCTATATTAATTAAATCAATATTGTCCATTGTTGAAACAAGCTCATAAAAATTTTTATATAATTCATCATTATTACTAAAGGATGGATAGCTTTCAACAAATTTTACATCAGCACTTCCTCGATACATAATAGCTGTTTCATTAACTATTTGACTTATTCTCTCCTTGAAGAATTCTCTTAGTTCATTACCAAGGGTTCTGAGTATTCCTTCCATAATCACATGACTGCATATTGCGTTGGAAGTGGTACCTCCAGCAATTTTGCCTACTGTAATAACTCCACTATCAAGAGCCGAAATCTCGCGTGATATGATGCTTTGAAGGTTGTCTATAACTTTTGAAGCAATTAATATAGCATCTATTCCACTCTCTGGATATGCACCATGGGAGCCCTTACCATATATATTTATTTCAAATGGGTTAGAAGCGGCACATACGGTCCCTCTTTTTACCCCTATAATTCCTGTATCTATTGTCTCATCCACATGAAGTCCTGCTATTGCATTTACATCATCAATGCTTCCATATTCAATCATATCCCTTGCTCCACCATCTGTCTCTTCAGCTGGTTGGAATATAAGTTTAACTTTGCCATTAAGCTTGGGCTCAATAGCTTTTAATAAAATACCAGCTCCAATCAAGATTGCAGTATGAGCATCATGACCACATGCATGCATTACTCCGCTCTTCTTGGATTTATAAGGCACATCCTTTAAATCTATAACATTTAAAGCATCCATATCAGCACGCAATGCAACTGCCCTTCCATTAGGATTGCCAAGCTCTGCGACTATTCCATTATTATTAAAACGTTTATATTTAATACTATATTTTTTTAAATAATCTTCAACAAGATTTCCTGTGTTACATAAATCTCTGTCTACTTCAGGGTTCATGTGAAGCTCACGCCTGATTTTAATCATTGTGTCCATTAGTTTTTGGGATTCTTCGAGAAAATTCATCATTTTAACACCTACTTTTGTATTTTCTTTGTAATAAATAACTGTACAGCATAGAAATTAAGTCCTGCAATACTCTTGAGATTATGATACCACTGAAATAATATTATTACACACTAATTAGCCGTAGTTGTCGATGCCCACATCGACAGTGCATAACGATGTAAGCATACCAGCATCAATTGTAGGAATCCCGTGCACATTAAATACCCCAGCCGATGTGGGCATCGGCCACTACTATGTTGAGATTATATGACAACTAAGAGCTTCTTTTCAATTTTTATAAGTTCACTGCTTTGTGCATAAATTGTCCCCATCTTAATAATCCTATAAGCTCTTTTAATATCTCCAGTTTTATAATATATAAATGCTAAATTAATATAACTCTTATCAAATTCTTTATTTAAGTCAATTGATTTTTTAAGGTATATTTCAGAGCTATTGAAATCTGATTTTTCTAAATATAGAACTCCTAGGTTATAATATATTAAATAATTGCTTAAACCTTCATTTAATGCTGATTTAAAATATATTATTGCTTCATCATAATTTTTTTCCTTGCAATATGATAATGCTAAATAGTAAAAAAGTAATTTAAGATTATTCTTATAGCAGCGTCTTATAAATAATCTAGTGCTATGCATATTTTTATTATTAAAAATATCTGAAGCAATAGCATTCCTCTCCATTATAAAAACCCCTTTAAAGTTTTATCTTAGATTATATACTTTAAAGAGGTGTTTTATACCTATCTACTTCTTAAATTATTTGCAATCTGCCACATCTCATCTGCAGATTTAATTGATTTTGAATTTAAATCATAGGCTCTTTGAGTAACAATCATATCTGTAAGCTCCTTTGATAAATCCACATTTGAGGCTTCAACAGA
>JBEQBT010000305.1:0-3333 GCA_041639705.1 Clostridiaceae bacterium
TTTTGTCTATATTTAATAAATATTCAAAGGAGGAGGAATGCTCCTTCTTTATATGCTCTCTCATTGCTCTCTCTGCTTCCATGAGTATGTCCCCTTGAGGATAAACAACTCCCTTTATTAAGGCTTTGCCACACATTAGGCATATATATTGTTCGGACAAAAAATCATAAATATATCCTTTTTTTATATCATCAATGGATGTGCTCCAAAATAATTCTGATATACCTTCCATATAAAACATCTCCCTTATTTGTTTGCTATTATATAAACATTATATTGTAGCGTTTATAATTAGTCAACATTATTTATATAATCTATTGTTTTTTTATTAGTACCTGCTTATTTTAAAATGAGATATTTTAAAATTTATAAAACATATTTAATAATTTTAAGTACTTATGGAGGAATTTGGTAATTTTTATAGAATATATAATATAATTAAAACTTCTATTAAAATTACTAATTATATTTTTCCGAACTAATTGCATATTATCAACATATAAATACTAAAATTTACTGTGTAACATTTATTTGGAGAACTCTTTGGGTAAAATAATTCAATTTTACAAAAGTAGTGAGGTGAATAAAATGGATGAGGATAAAAAGTTAGATAATCTTTTAATGCTGGCAAAGTTGGTATTATATTTTGCCAATAACACCACTGAAAAACTTTACAAGACAAAGCTACAGAAACTTTTATTTTACACCCAGTTTTTATATTATAAGCTCTATACAGAAAAGTTATTAGCCGATGATTTTATACATGATTATTTTGGTCCCACTATTGAATGTTTAGACGAATATCTCAATACATTTGAAACTTCAGGACTAATAAAACTAAGTAAAACAAATTACGGAGTTTCGATTCTACCTAAAATTGTACTTAGTAAGAAGGATTATAGTGCTGAAGAAAAGGAAGTTTTAAAAAGGGTACTCAAGAAATTTGATAAGTTTACAGCCACTGAAATGTCATTTTACTCCAATGAGGAGAAACTCTGGGATCAAGCGAATATACAAGGTAAAATTGAAATAGAAAGGGTTATAGAATTACATGACTTATAATATAAGTTTAATCATCTGGTTATCATTTGGATTTCTTGGTACCCTTTATCTATATCATATTGGCATTAAAAAGGACTGGCAGGACTATAGAATAAAGAAAGGTTTAGTTAAACATAATGTAAATAGTCCTCCTAGTTATAATGAAAAATGTATTTTCTATAAAGAAATATACAAAAAATCCTGTATTGTTTTTATGTTTCTATCTATATTTATTTCTGCATGTATAATAGGAATATTTTATATTGCAGCACCAAGTAAAATATTTTATAACATTGAGAGTATTATTATTACCATGTTAGGTCTGTGGTTTATATTTTCCATATTCACTGGGACAACAATACCTAAGAAAGAATTATCAGAAGAACAACAAAGCAAATTTTATATTAAGGTGCTAAATTTAACATCTATACTAAAGGGTTTTATAATAGAGAAGTATGTGAACTATGAATATGAATTTATCATGAATACAATAAAAAGTAAGATAACTTCCTGGTATGAACAAAGAAATACTAATACAAATCATCTTGGTGCACTTATAATAAGAATACACAGCAATTTCTTCAATAAAATTCTTCCTGATAATTGCAGCGAAGGAATTAAAGAGTTTCTTAGTGAAACTTCTTTGAATATTCTAAATCTTTATGCAAAGGATGATGC
The DNA here is from genome assembly GCA_041639705.1 of Clostridiaceae bacterium. Lineage (GTDB taxonomy): Bacteria > Bacillota > Clostridia > Clostridiales > Caloramatoraceae > JARDZI01. The sequence goes on from JBEQBT010000305.1 coordinate 1,720, forward strand.
AATATTATATGATGAATTAATAAGACTGTTTGAATTTGACATGATAAAATATGGAGTTAAAATTATAGATCTTGCTGAGTTTATTAATAATGAAGAAATTCTAGGTAAAAGCATAACTTCCCTCCAGATAAATCAATACCTACAGGATAATCTATCTAAAACAACCTCTAGAGGGGTTAAGAAGAAGACCTTAACTGATGTAGGCGAACAACTAAAGAAGGTACTTGCAGATAAAAAAGCTTCTGAGAATAAAAACCTAGGAGCTTGAAAATAAATTAACCTCTGGAATTTAATTTGAAATAAATTTCCAGAGGTTAATTTTATAAACCGACCAAATTCTGTATTCTCATCTTCACAAACCAGCAGCACATTTTCAGTTCTGATTCCATACTTTCCTTCTTTGTATATTCCAGGCTCATTGGTAATTATCATTCCTCTTTCAAGTATTACAGAGTTAGGCTTCTGGCTGACGTTCTGAGGTCCTTCATGAACATTGATGTGAAATATCTGCCACCCCAGAGTGGGTTTAAAATAAAACTGTAGGGAATACCCTACAGTTTTATTATCCGCCACATACTGGATGGAGTATTTTAACGTCATCACCATCATAGACAAGAGTATTTGGATACATATTCTTATCTATATGCTCACCTCGAACCATAACTACAAGTACAGGATAAGTATAATTTAAGTCATCTAAAATATCTTGCACTGTTATTCCCTTTCGCCATTCATGGTCTCGGTTGTTTACCTTAATCAATTCTAATCATTCCTTTATAGATATTTTTTAACTACTTCTATTACCTCTGGATAATCTATTCCAAGGGACCTTAGATGTTCAGGAGTAGGAATCCCTTTTGAAGTCCATCCTCTTCTCTTATATACTGCATCACACAGCTTTTCATACTGCCCTTCTCTATATTTTCTAAGTGCTGCCACTTTTTCTTCTATACTTTTACCCTTGATATCAATACCAACTATATCCTTCAGTTGCCTGTCGTAGCGTTGTTGTCTTGAAATATATTCTTCCTTTGTTACAGGTCCCACTGCTCGATATGGAGGAAGATCATCTTCCCTCAATCCAACACCCATCTTAAGGTTTAATACCTTCTGGAGGTTGTATACTCTCTCAGATTGCTTTATCAACTCATTCTTACCAATATTTTTGCCTGTTACTGCATTAAAAATATCTACATAATTTTGTACATGCTCTGGAACCTTTGCAGGTTCTGAAGTTTGTCTGTTATCAGCAGGTTCAATGTCATTCCATGGTAACTTGCATAGACCATTTAAACCAAACCAAGTTCTAAACATTGGAAAGTAGAATAGTGCTTCTGCCTTATCCTCAAAGCTTGGAATTTGATTGTTAACCATATCCATAAATATAAGCCATGCTTCATCATGCTGTGGTCCTTTGTTTGCCATAGCATATCCTCCCTGCTGTGCAAGGGATTCCTTTGACATATACTCAGAAAATTCAAGTCCTTTAACTTCCATTCCTATATCATTCAGGAACTTTTCATCTGCTCCATATTCATTGGCAAATAGCTTTTTCATTCTTCTTACTCCAAGTCCCAAAACCTTGCCAAAGCCCTCTCCCCTTGCCATCTGGTG
>JBEQBT010000306.1:0-523 GCA_041639705.1 Clostridiaceae bacterium
ATAAAGAACTTATGCGTATTTTTAAAGATGCGCATTTGGTAGAGCAGTTAGGCTCTGGCATGAGTAGGATACTAAGTAAATATGATAAAACAATTTTTAAAATTTCACCTAACTTTATAAAAATAACCTTTATGTTTGAAGATAAAGACGGTATAAAAGACGGTATAAAAGACGGTATAAAAGACGGTATAAAAGACGGTATAAAAGACGGTATAAGTCAAGTTCAAATAAAGATATTAGAAGAAATAAATAAGTCTCCAGGCATTACAATTTCTAAGTTATCAGAAATAATAAACATTAATAAGCGAAATGTAGAAAAGAATATTAAAACTTTAAAAGTCTTGGGACTATTAGAACGAATAGGATCTTCTAAAAAAGGTTATTGGGAGATAAAAAAGTAGTTATATTGGTTCTGATAAGTGTGACTAATGGAGAATAACATACGATGTTGAGAAAGTGTGGCTATATCGAAGTTCATGTAAGAAAACTCAACAGCCTCGTATCGACTCATAAGCTTCTAAAT
>JBEQBT010000306.1:533-3327 GCA_041639705.1 Clostridiaceae bacterium
GGGAACATGAAGCACTAGGATAGAAGTTCAAAACTATATTATACTTTTATAATACCCAGGGGACTTAGGAATAAGCTCGTGATATAGTAAGCGCTATTGTGAAAGCAGTAGAATACGTGTCCCCTCGCCTTCACCATATAATAACTATGATTTTGATACAATGGAAAACCCTTGAATTCAGGGGTTTTCGTTGTTTTTTGGAGAAAATGAAGTGGTGGTTTTTAATGTTTTGAACTTTAAACTCTAAATTTTTGTATTGGACATGCACACCCCGGGTGCAAATTTAAAAAGGATGTGCATTTTTTTGATTGAGGTGTGCACTTTTTAACAGAAATAATCAATGATTAAATTTATAATATGTTATTGATAAATAAAAAAAATCAAAAAAATAAAGGTTTGTTTTGTTAATATAGAAATACAGATTTATTATTATTATGTTAGATAAAATTAATTGAGGTGTATTAATCCTGTTTTAAATTTTTGATATTTAGGGGAGTGTATATCATCAAAAACCCACTGTTTTAAAGGAATTTATTTTGCAATAAACAATAAAAGGAAAGGAAAAAAATATTTATATAAATATTGAATATAGTAGCATAAATACGTTATAATTGAAGCCAACAATGCTCATCCTTTCCTGTTTTTTTGTTGTTTGGCGATTACAATTATAATAGAAAAAAGGGGGTCATTGTTTTTTTTATTAAAAAAACTCTGGAACCCTTGATAATAAAAGGTTGTAATTTAAAAACGGGGTTGCCAACTTGACACTACCATATTCTTTTAGGAGGTTGCATATGAAAAGATATCCGTTAATTATCGATTGTGATCCTGGAGTTGATGATGTGTTTGCTATTCTTACAGCTCATTCAAAACCAGAGATTGATCTTAAAGCTATTTGCTCGGTATCAGGAAATGTAGGTATCGATTTAACCACTCATAATGCTCAGCTGGCAGCTGGTTTATTAGGATTGGATTGTATAGTGGCAAAAGGGGCATCAAAACCACTGGTAAAGGAGGTTCTGCCTGCCAGTATGACTCATGGCTCAGATGGATTTGGCGGTTATGCTAATGTGTTTAGCAACGATAAACTGTCGAAATTAAGTGATATTGGAGCTGTAGAAATTGAAAGAAAAATATTAATGGAAAGCGATGAACCTGTTTATATCGTTGCTGTTGGTCCATTATCTAATATTGCATTGCTGCTGTCAGCTTATCCGGAAGTAAAATCTAAAATTGCTGCAATCAGTATAATGGGAGGCGGAATAAATATTGGAAATGTCACTCCATTCAGTGAATTTAACTTCTTTAAAGATCCGGAAGCTGCATATATTGTTATGAACAGCGGTGTTAAATTGATGATGTGCGGCCTTAATGTTACATTGCAGGCGACTTTAACAGATAAAGAGCTTAATGAAATGAGTGAATTCCATAATATAATCTCTGATGTGGGAGTGAAAATCCTTTCAGCTTATATTGCTAATGATGCTGCAATTCATGATCCATGTGCAGTATTAGCCATTACAAATCCTGATATGTTCGAGTATAAAGATCAATATGTGCAAATTGACACCAGGGATGGTATTACACAAGGAATGAGCTATGTGGACGAAAGACATAACTTAGATAAAAAAGCAAATTGTCGTGTTTTCTATAATATCGATAAGGAATTCTTCAGAAAGTCTATTGTGAAATCAGTGGACATAGGTACACGTTAGGTGGAATAAAATGAAATCCATTGCAGTAGGTCAAGCCAAATACTTGGATATTGCAAGGATAGCATAAACAGATGAAAACCTCTGAATAATTTAGTTCAATTCAGAGGTTTTCATATTTTACAAATTATGATTAATATGTTTTGCACCCCCCCAAAGTTACCTCAGAGGAATAATTAAAAGGTTTGACATGTTTCCACGGACTCCGCACGAGGAGACGGTTGTGAAGCTGGAAAGACGATAAAAGCAAGTTATATCAATGTGTTAATGCCTTTGAGTATGTGGATGAACACTCAAAGGCATTTGTATGTGGAAACATATCTATTGTATAGATTGTTGAGAAGAAAAAGTAATTTAATAGAAGCATGGAATTTGTCGTGAACTCAATGAAAAAGTAAGCTAACTTATGTGAGATAATATGTTAAATAAGTGCTATAGACAGTTCAAGTGAAAATAGGAGAAATAGGACATGAGTTCAAGCTATCTTTATGATGCAAAATAAGTTTGCAGGAGTATAATGGAAGTATATGTCGTTTAATATTTAATCAGAATTCGAAGGGAGAAAAAATGAATATTTTAGCTTACATATCTTTAATTATTAAAACAAATAATGAAAAGGGTTTTTTAAGTTTCTAATGACCAACCGCCAAGGAACCAATGGGGCTTAACAGCATCATTTTTGTCTACTCAAGGCACGTGAAACAGTACTTACATTAAAAAGCATAGCAAGAGGCTTTGAATTGAATCTTCAAGAAGATTAATTAGAGGAGGATACATTATGAAAATTTCAAAGAAAGATGCGTTGATATGGTTTGATTTTTTTTCGCAATTGCCTGAGGAAGAGGAAATTAGTACAAAACATGAAGAAATCATTTACTCTACCTTTGCCCAAATTGAGGCAGCGGTCGATCATAGAAATGATACGTTAATGTCGAAAATTAGAAGTTTGAAAACTTTGGAGAATAGAACTTTTTTTGTGGGAAATGAAAGCAAATTCCCCAAAGGATGTCGTTCTTGTTTGTTGGGCACTGGTTTGAGTGCAATTAGGAAAACGAACAAATGTAACTTAGAGTGTAAGTTCT
>JBEQBT010000307.1:0-3274 GCA_041639705.1 Clostridiaceae bacterium
ATCAGATTTGGACATCTACTTTATTATTTTTTGTATAAAAAAACTGATGCTAACTTTTAACATCAGTTTTTCATTGTTGAATTAAATTTGGGGTTACAGTGCCACTGCGGTAGCAGTTTAGTTCTTTGCTAATCTTCTTCAACTAGAGAACTAAGCTCTTCCCATTTTTCATACAGTGTATTTAAACTTTCCTTTAGACTTATAATACTTTTACTTACCTCTGCTGACCTTTGCTGGTTAGAGTAAACTTCCTCAAGGCACATAAGATTTTCATTTTCCTTAATGCTGTTTTCAGTATTTTCTATTTCCTTCTCTAGGGTTCTTAAATCCTTTTCTGATTGTTTTTTTCTCTCTTGAATATCACGGAGCTTTTTTCGCTCCTCCTTTATCTCTGTTTTGGTTTTACCAGCAGTATTAATTACAATTTCATCCTCGGGGGCATTCTTTTTATTCTGGTAATATTGAAAGTTACCAAGATACTCTTTAAGGCCATTTCCATCCAATTCAAAAATACGTTGAATCACTTTATTTAAAAAATATCTGTCATGTGAAATTACAAATAATGTGCCCTCAAAATGGAGCAAGGCATTTTCAAGTGCTTCCCTTGATAGCATATCAAGATGATTAGTTGGCTCATCCAGCAATAAAAAATTAGATTTGGATAACATAAGCTTTAACAGTGAAAGTCTGCATTTTTCTCCACCGGAAAGTGAGGATACCTGTTTAAAAACATCATCTCCCATAAAAAGGAAGGAACCAAGATAGGTCCTTACTTCAGTTGTGGTCATATCTGGATATTCATCCCAAAGCTCATCAATTACAGTTTTTTCAGAGGATAAATCATTTTGTTCCTGGTCATAATATCCTACAAATACATTTCTCCCAATCCTTGAATGTCCCTCATCACCTTCAATGAAGCCACAAATTATTCTAAAAAGTGTAGTTTTCCCCTTGCCATTCTCTCCAATTAATGCAACTCTCTCGCCTCTTCTTATAAGAAATGATAGTTTGTTAAAAAGTTGGTTCTCTCCAAATGACTTGGATAGCTCTTCAATCATTAGTACATCATTTCCACTTTTGATTTTTGCATCAAAGGCTATTCTAGTTCCCCTATTATCTATTCCAGGTCTATCGATTCTTTCAATCTTATCTAATGCTTTTTCCCGGCTTGCAGCCTGCTTGTTGCTTTTTTCTCTAGTATTAGCCCTAAAGTTTTTTATTATTTCTTCTAGCCTTTCTATTTCCTTCTGCTGATTTTCAAATTCCTTCATCCTAAGCTCATATCTTTTTTCCCTCTCAGATATGAAATAGGAGTAGTTACCTCCATACTCCTCAACTATTCCTTGGGTTAATTCTATAGTTTTATTTGTTACAACATCAAGAAAATATCTATCATGAGATATTACAATAACAGTTCCTCTGTAATCCTTAAGAAAGTTTTCAAGAAAGTTAATGGCATTAAGGTCTAGATGATTAGTTGGTTCATCCAGAAGAAGTATATCAGGATTCTTTAGAAGAAGCTTAGCCAGAGCAACTCTTGTTTTCTGCCCTCCTGAAAGATATTTGATTTCCTTATCAAAGTCAACAGATGAAATTCCAAGCCCTATTAGTATACCTCTTGCAAAGCTTTCACTTCCGTATCCATTCATCCTTTCATATTCCTCTTGAATATGCCCATATTCTTTAAGAAAATTTTCATGTTGATTAGAGGCATAATCCATTTGAGGATTTGATATTATTCCCTCTATTTCCCTAAGACGTAATTCCATATCCTTAATAGATTTAAAAACCTTCATGGTTTCCTCAAAAACTGTGCAATTCAAATCAAGATCTAGGTTCTGAGACAGATAGCCAATTTTTTTATCTGCAGGTATATAAATACTTCCAGAATCATAACTAGTCTCCTGACAAAGTATTTTAAAAAGAGTTGTTTTACCGACTCCATTTATGCCAACAAGTCCTATTTTTTCATTTTCATTAATAGAGAAATTTATATCCTTAAGTATTATATCCGTTCCAAAGGCTTTTGAAATATTATTTAAAGAAAGAATTATCATATTTATACACCACCAAGTATATATTGTAAACATTAATAATTGTACTATTGCTAAGCTTTATTTTCAAGGGGATTGGAATTAGCCAACCCTAAACTAATTATATAATTTGTAAAAATTGGGATAAAATAGATAAAGGAATTTTTTCTTGCATTTTGAACACAATATTGGTTATAATATTATTTATAGAATATTGGATTAAAATAACAATAGTATAAGATTGAATTAACATAACCATGTTTATATATTAACATGAAAGTTAAGAAATGTATGTAAGGGGTGATCCTGTGAATAAATCAACATTGATTTCAATGGCTGTGGTTAGAAGACTACCAAAATACTATAGATATCTTGGAGAACTTTTAAGAAGGGATATAGATAGAATATCTTCAAAGGAACTTTCTGAAAAAATTGGATTTACTGCATCTCAAATTAGGCAGGATCTTAATAATTTTGGGGATTTCGGTCAACAGGGATACGGTTATAACGTAAAAGAATTACATAGGGAAATAAGCAAAATACTTGGACTTAATAAGGAATATAACACAGTTATAGTAGGTGCTGGAAACTTAGGCCAGGCACTGGCGAATTATTCAGGTTTCTCAAAGCAAGGTTTTCACCTTAAGGGAATATTTGATAAGAACCCTAAACTGATTGGAATTAGGATAAACGATGTGGAAATAAAGGATATTGACATGCTTCCTGAATTTATTGAGAATAACTCAATAGACATTGGAATTTTATGTCTTCCAAAAGACAGTGCCCAGGAAGTTGCTAATGTGTTTATTGAAAAGAAAGTCCCTGGAATATGGAATTTTGCACCAACAGACCTTGAAGTACCAGAAGCAATATCAGTAGAAAATGTTCACTTAAGTGAAAGCTTAATGGTTTTAAGCTATAGGCTAAATGAAGCAAATCTATTGGATGAAAGTAAATAATCTAACCACCTTCGTGGTTATTTTTTAGGGAGCAATGTGATTATTTTAACAAACAGGAGTGATAACATGGAAAATATTCTATTTGAGAAAAGAGAGCATGTAGGTTTAGTTACAATATGCAGACCTAATGCATTGAATGCATTAAATTCAGAGACTCTTAAGGAATTAAACGAAACTCTTAATATGATAGGGGCAGATAGGGATATTTATTGTGCTATAATAACTGGCTCAGGAGAAAAGGCATTCGTTGCTGGTGCTGATATTTCAGAAATGAAGGACATG
>JBEQBT010000308.1:0-3209 GCA_041639705.1 Clostridiaceae bacterium
TAGCGGAGGCACACCTACAGGAATTATAATTCAGAATGGGGATATTAAATATGTGGACAATTCAATTGAGACATTTAATATTATTGGCTTTACTAATGATAATATATTGGTTATTGGACAATACACCCTAAATCAGTTAAAAAAGCTTAATTTAAGGGACGCAGTTAATTTCAGACCATTTCTCATACTTAACGGAAAGGCTGTTAAAATGTATGGAAATGGTGGCTGGGGAACTGCTCCTAGAACTGCAATAGGTCAAAGAGAGGACGGTACTGTACTTTTAGTTGTTATCGACGGCAGACAACTCCATTCAGTTGGAGCCACAATGAAACAGATGCAGGAGATAATGATTGAAAACGGAGCAGTTAATGCTGCTAATCTCGATGGTGGTTCATCATCAGTTATGTACTTTAATGGCAGGATTATAAATAGTCCAAGCTCTCCATATGGAGACAGGTATCTTCCCTCTGCATTTTTAATTAACGGTGAGGGATTAGCAGATAGGGATATTATTAATAAAACAAGGTGACAATAAAGGTGCCAGGCTCGTCACGAGCCTGGCACCTTTTATTCTTCAACCTTTTCTCTATTTTTCCTGTCATCGTATTTTTCAAGCATGTACATGAAGGCTGAGGTTACCAGGGTGAATAAGCCTAATGCAATCCAGCCTGTTTCTATGCTTATGTAGGATAATATCTTTCCCATACTCAAAGGTCCTAATGTATAGCCTGCACCAAGTATCATTGGTATAACTGCATTTATTCTTCCTCTATGGGAGGCTGGGGTGTGATTTGCTATAAATGGTGTTGTTGCAATAGACATTACTATTTCTCCCAATGTGAAAATGAATACTGATACAAAGAAAAAGGGTAGAGAATTCAAGAATCCAAGCATTCCAAATCCTACTGCATAGAATAATCCTCCCCATACCATCTTTCTGATTATTTTAACTTTCTCAGTTAACTTTACAATAAGTGGGGTAAATAGCATTACTACCAAACCATTGGTACTTGCCATTAACCCGTAATATTGGGCTCCTGCCTTTCCAAAATTCTCAACAGAATGCATTGGAAGCATAAATCCCCATTGAGCATAAGTAAAATTGTAACCAAAAGAAATTAGTGCGAAATAAATCAGTATAGGTCTTTTTAGGAGTACAGAGAATACTGAACCCTCTTCTCTTCTCTCAAGCTGTCTATTTTTATCTGTTATTTCCTCCTTTGTTTTGCCTATTGTTTCATTAATAAATAATGCGATAAGTAAAAGTGAAATAAGTGCTGTTACTGCATCTCCTATAAACAAAAGAGATATCATGTTATTCTTATAAAGTATCCCTCCTACTGCAGGTCCTACAGCAAAGCCTATATTCCATCCCATATATGTTAGGGCATATGCACTTGTTCTATTTTCTGGTGTTGTTAAATCTGCAATTAATGAGTCATGTGCCGGTCCTGCAAAGGACATGCATGCTGAAGCTGCTATTAATACATATACCATATTAATTGTTGGAGGCATAAATCCACTAATTATATAAAGTACAGCCCCAATAAAATTAAATATTATTATTATTTTCTTTCTTCCCATTGTATCAGCCAATTTCCCGCCTATTGCAGCGGTTGGAATATATAGTAAGCCTGTTATGGTTATATATAATCCCGTTGCTTCTTTTGAAAGACCTATCTTCTCAGTTAGAATAATAGTAAGCAGTGGCATAACAAAGCTTCCCATTGCATTAATTATTCTTGAAATGAATATAACATAAACTTCCCTTGGTAACCCCTTATATGGAGCTAGTAATTTTTTAATTGCATTCATCTAAGTTCACTCCCTTCAAATAAAAAAGCTGCCGATAAGCATAATGCCCATCCTCAGCCAATAAAAATCTACCTATTAAACATTATTTGGATTGAAGATCACCAGGTTCTGTTGTAATAGTATAAAAATACCGTGCTGAAGAAACACGGCTTTTTTTGAAAATTTATGAGATCTCAAAAGACCGATGTTTTCAACAAACAACCACACAGAAACCTAGTAAACAAAATCTTATCATAGCCCCGTGTTAATATTAAGTTCTTTAATCAAGTATGCCTTGGGTTTTTTGAGACTATTTCAATAGCCTTCATTACCTCATTAATTATATCTATTTTAAACTGGTTATTTAATTCATTCATTTTAAGGTAAACGCTTCCGTTGCTTGTTACTGTATACATTGGTTTCAAGCCATTTAAGGCAATGGCCTTAATATCTAAAACACATTTTTCACATTTGCATATATCTGAATAACTCACTAAAACCGATGGCATTAAATGATCTATTATATCTTCCATGTAGTTTTTAAGCATTTTGTTACCTCCAAAAATATGTGACTAGATTTTGTTTTTAGATAATCACATTATATTAACTAAAATGTAGTATATAATCATACAAAAATGCCACATTTTAGTTAATATTCTACATGTTCTAATAAAATCCTTTAACTAATTTAAAATATATGGAAAATATTATACTAAATATATCACTATTTAATATAGTTAGTCAAAACTTCATCAATTTTACCATTAATTTCATTAATATTTACAGAGCCTATTGTCTTGTCCTCCAAATTGTACTTTTCCTTCAGTTGCAATATTCTATACACGCTTTCATCTATTCTATCCATTTTGATATTACCAATTTCTACTGCATTTATAATAGAGGTAATTGCTTCAATTCCCTTTTTATAATCATGGGCTATCAGGATTATATCACTTCCTGCATCTACAGACCTTACTGCTGCGTCTCCTATGCTGTAGTTTTTAGCTATGGCACCCATTGTCATATCATCAGTAATTACTATACCCTTAAAGCCCAGCTGTTCCCTCAAAATATTATTTATTACTACCTTTGACAGGGAAGCAGGGTATTTAGGATCTATCTTAGGTAGAAGAATATGAGCAATCATAATTCCATTCGCATTGTTTTTTATAGCATCCTTAAAGGGAAGAAGTTCAAAACTATTTAGCTGCTCTAAGTCCTTATTAACCCTTGGAAGTCCAACATGTGAATCTACTGATGTATCCCCATGTCCAGGAAAGTGTTTTACAACTGGAATTACCCCTCCCTCTTGAATTCCTATCATTGTTTTAACTCCTAAGCTGCTTACAAGCTTTGAGCTTGTACCAAATGATCTATCCCCAATAACAGGGTTTTTAGGATTGCTGTTTATATCC
>JBEQBT010000309.1:0-3206 GCA_041639705.1 Clostridiaceae bacterium
AAATAGCAAGATACTATGAGGATGCATTCTTTGATGATTGTGAAAAACTTAATATAAAAAGACCAAATGTTGTGTGCAGAGCAACAGACCATATTCAAGATATGATAAGCTTTATACAAAAGCTTGAGGAAAAGGGCTATACCTATATATCCAATGGGAATGTGTATTTTGAAATCGATAAATTCAAGGATTACAACAAGCTTGCAAATTTAAACATGGAGGAATTGGAAGCAGGGGCGAGAATTGAAGTAGACGAAAATAAGAAAAATCCTATGGATTTTGTGCTTTGGTTTACTAATTCAAAGTTTTCTAACCAAATAATGCAGTGGGATTCACCATGGGGCAGAGGATTTCCGGGCTGGCATATTGAATGCTCTGCAATGTCTTCAAAGTATTTAGGGGATAGAATAGATATACACTGCGGAGGAGTAGATCATATACCTGTTCACCATACTAATGAAATAGCCCAATCAGAGGGAGTCTCTGGTCATAAATGGGTTAACTATTGGGTACATGGAGAGTTTTTGGTATTGGATGGAGGAAAAATGTCAAAATCAAGTGGAAACTTCCTGACATTATCAAAGTTAATTGAAGATGGCTTTAGCCCACTTGATTACAGATACTTCTGCCTTCAGTCAAGATATAGAAAACAGCTAATGTTTAGCTATGAAAACCTTAGTGATGCTCAAAATGCATATAAAAAGCTAAAAAAGAGAATTGCTTCAATAATTAATGATATGAATGAAAATGATGCAGTAAATGAAGAAAGTATCAATTCCTATAAGCAAAGGTTTCTGGAACAAATTAGTGATGATCTGAATATTCCTAACGCATTTACTGTTTTATCAGATGTTATTAAGGATAATAACCTTAATAGTCTGGAGAAAGTCATATTGATTGAGGACTTTGAAAGGGTACTTTCAATGGATTTGTTAATGGTTGAAACCGAAAGCACTGATGATGTAGATGAAGAATTAATCAATAGACTTATAAATGAAAGAAATCAGGCAAGAAAAGATAAAAACTGGGCAGGAGCAGATGAAATAAGAAATAAACTACTTGAAATGAATATTGAATTGTTTGATACAAAGGAAGGAACCACCTGGAAGGTTAAGTAATTCCATCAACTGGCCTATATTGTGAGCAAAATATTACAATATAGGCTTTGTTTTTAAGTCATAATTCCATATAATGTAAATATAATAGATATTGATACATTTTTAAATGCAGGGATTTAGTAAAGCTATACCCTGGACAACCCTTTTGTATGCTGGCAAGCTGCTGAAAGACAATCAACAGTAGTTCAGGCATTTTAAGATAAATATCCATAGGGAGGGGTTTGTGTTGAACAATGAAATGGAATTATTTCATAAGAACTATCAAAAGCTAAAACGCCTTATGGCCAAGAGTCAGTTGGTTTTTGAGAAATTAGACTTAAAAGAGGAAAATCTGAACTTAAAACCGAGAGAAAGTTTCAGACTACTTATAATGGGTAAAAACAGAAGGGACAGAATTGACCTTATAAATTCTTTGGTTGAAAGAGAGTTTCTAAACACCACTGACCTATCAGCTAGTGCTACAAGTATATCCATAGGATGGGATGAAAGAGAAAGGTCTGTTATTCATTTTATTAATGATTTGAGTTCTGATATAAATGAAGAATATTTTATTGAATCAGATGATAAACTAAGGTCACCTAGCAGTATGCTTCAGATTGAGATACCAGTTTCAAAGCTTCATAAATATATTCCACTAAACAAAATATTAAATAATATAGAAATATTTATTCCAGACAGCTTTTGTATGGATGGAATTGAAATTCTTGATATTCCAGAATATCAGAGCATTACTTCCATAGATGGGATAAATGAGCTTGCAGTGAAGCTCAATGTAAAGCTTATAGTTCTTATTATTTCTATAGATGAACTTAATGGGATTATTCTGAATGAGGATTTTAATAAATATAAATCCAAGGCTTACTCTAGTAATATATTTTATATAATTAAAAATTCAGATGATATTAGTACTGAAGAAAAATATAATATACTTCAATCCCTAAAAAATTGTACAGGGTTTAAGGAGGAAGGGATATTTTTTATTTCAGATTTAAGATATAGTAAAATTTTAAATAGTAAGGATGATGGAATAATTACTAAGAGCTCAATACTTGATGTACAGAATGCAATTCATGAGGAGCACAGGAAGGAGTGTTTGTATAAGCCCCTTTATGATCTTACTAGAATAATAAAGGAGACTATCTTAAAAATTATTGGGGAGCTTTATATGACAGCGGAGCAAAATGCTCAGGATGTGGAAATGATATATAATCGTTCTACAGCAGCGGTGAGGAGAGCTTTGCTTCACAAGGTAAATTTTCAGGATAGAATTATTTTCTTTATGGAAAGAATTAAAAGTTCCATGAATGAAGAGGTTGAGAATTTTATGGAGAACCTTCCAGCTAGAATTCAGAACCACTTTGATGTGCAAAGCATAAAACAATTCGTGAATCCAATAATTGAGGTATATAGAAAAATTGAAGAACAAATTGATATGGAAATGTATGAATGGCTCAAACAAATAATAATACCTCTAATGGATGCTTCAATAAAAAGCATTATAAATGAGGAGAGCTATAGCTTAAGAAGTTTTTGCTATGAAATTGACAACATAAACAGGGATTTTGGAAGGGCTAGGGGAATAAGACAGCCTGCAGAGAAATACATTCCTGCCGTTGAAAAATTTTCAGAGCTATTAAAAATAGGTGGGAAGGAAGAAATAAATGAATATCTTAAAAGCATAAACGAAAGCATTGTATCAAATATAATATTTAGCAAAAGAATACTTGTTATCAGTCCAAACTGTACAGAAAAAATTGGTAATGATGATAATCAGGACATGTCGAAGTGCTGGGACATGGTATACAATGCAGTTGTTGAATGTATAGGAGAAAATTCCGAGGCCACAAAGTGTAAAATCACAGAAGAAGTTTTTAACCAGATAGAAGCATTCTTTGAATATATAAAGGTTAAAATAAATTTTGAGATTGAAAGAGTTCAAAATAAGGTTGAGTATTTACAGGAATACAAAAATAAACTTCAGAGGGCAACTGACAAGGTAACAGAATGTGAAAGAGAGCTCAAGCAAATAGACAATGAGCTAATAGAGCTTTTATTCGAAACCATGGGGACCTAGGTGAGGCATATATG
>JBEQBT010000310.1:0-3190 GCA_041639705.1 Clostridiaceae bacterium
ACCTAAAGAGATTATAACAGCTAATTTTGAAGATATATTAGGGGATGATAGCATTAAAATTGTTGTTGAGTTAATGGGAGGAGCTGAACCTGCAAGGGAATACATGCTTAGAGCTATGAAGGGCAAAAAACATGTTGTAACTGCCAATAAGCTTGTGCTGGCAACCCAGGGGGAAGAGCTCTTTAGGACTGCTGAGAGAGAAGGTGTTCTTTTCTATTACGAAGCCAGTGTTGGAGGAGGCATCCCAATAATTCGAGAAATAAATGAGAGCCTTACTGCAAATAAAATAGAGAAGCTTGTAGGAATAATAAACGGGACAACAAATTATATACTAACTAAAATGACACAGGAGGGTATGGATTTTAATGAAGCATTAAAGGGAGCCCAGGCAAAAGGATACGCTGAAGCGGACCCTACATCAGATATTGAAGGCTATGATGCAGCCTATAAGCTTGCAATAATGGCATCTTTGTCCTTTGGAACAAAGGTCGATATAAATTCCATATACAGGGAAGGAATAGGCGGTATAGAGGCTGTTGATATTGAATATGCAAATAAGTTTGATTATACAATAAAGCCTTTGGCTGTTGGAAAGGAATCTGATAATAAACTTGAGCTAAGGGTACATCCTGCAATGGTACCTAAAAGCCATCCAATAGCAAATGTAAATGATTCCTTCAATGCAATATTTATTAAGGGTAATGCAGTAGGAGATTTAATGCTCTACGGAAGAGGAGCAGGGGACTTGCCAACGGGAAGTGCAGTTGTGGGAGATATAATTTCTATTTTAAGAAATAATCTAGATTTATCAACTTTAACTGCAATGAAGAAAAGTAAAACACCAAAGAAGGTCCAGGATGTATCTGAAAATGTATCCGGATACTATATTAGACTTGATGTTAAGGATCAACCTGGAATACTTGGGGAAGTAGCAGCAGTACTTGGAGAAAATCAAGTAAGCGTTTTAAGTATTACTCAAAATGTCAAATCCAAGGATAGTGCATCAATGGTATTTATGACACATGAAACACAGGAAGGCAATATTAATAAGTCAATTAATACTATTAGGAAACTTGATAAGGTTAATAACGTGGATAATATTATTAGAATAGAGAATTTTAACTAACATGCTGCCAGGTATAAATGGAATGAATCATTTGCCTGGCAGTGTATTATTTTTTTGCTTGATATATTATTGAACTCATTACCAGACAAATGTAGTGAATTTTCTCACATATTTATCTCAAAATATATTTAGCAATTATGGTAAAATATATTATATATGTACTACCTTTTTATAAATTTGGTTGGAGGTGTTATTTTTGGACATTTATAAATCAAGATTAAATGTAATAAAGGACAGAATGAAGGAAAAAAATATAGATGGAATGATTTTGTTTCCTTCATCAAATCAATACTATGTTACTGGATTTAGAACATTTCCAGGTGAGAGACTTCTATTGACTATTATTCCCCTAAAGGGAGAACCATTTTTTATTTCCCCTATGCTTTATGAAAGCCAGGTTAGAAAAGAATCCTGGACTCGGGATATTGTTCTTTGGACTGATGAAAATAAGCCCTATGAAATTTTTAAAAAGGCAATGGAGCAAAGAGGATTAAACAGTGGAAGATTTGCTGTGGATGACAACTTGTATGCAGTCCAGCTTTTATCTATGATTAATGCAATGCCTGAAATTGAATTTGTAGCTATGGGAGATTTATTAGGATGCTTGAGAATTGCAAAGTCAGCTGATGAAATTGATAAAATCAGACAGGCAGGTAAAATAGTTGATGAAGTAGTTGAGGAGGTTAGAAAGAATGCAAAGCCAGGAATGACAGAAATTGAAATAGCAGCATTGATGGAGTTCGAGATGAGAAAAAGAGGCTCTGAGGGACCATCCTTTGAAACAATAGTAGGTTCAGGTCCAAATTCAGCCCTTCCCCATTATAATGCAGGAGAAAGAAGGGTAAACCCCGGAGAATTCATGGTCCTAGACTTTGGAGCTATATACAAGGGATACTGCTCTGATACAACAAGAACCCTCTGCATGGGAGAGCCAACTGATAAAATGAGGGAAGTTTATAATGTAGTTAAAGAAGCACAGGAAATAGGTGTTAGGACTGTAAGGCCAGGAATAAAGGCAAAGGAAGTTGACGCAGCTGTTAGAAAGCATATTAGTGATAAGGGTTATGGAGAATATTTCACCCACAGAACAGGACATGGCCTTGGCCTTGAAATACACGAGGAACCATATATTTCAGGAATAAGTGAAAGTATACTAAAGCCAGGTATGGTGTTCAGCATTGAGCCTGGAGTATATATTAATGGCGAATTCGGAGTAAGAATAGAGGACATCGTAGTAGTAACAGAGGATGGATGGGAGAGATTGAATAATTATTCAAGGGAATTGACTGTGATAAATATATAATTAAGCTAATATACTAGAGGGTTATGTACTTGTGCATAATCCTCTATGTGAAAAATAGAAAGAATGTGTCTTAGCTGGAGGTTACTATATGATTGCAAAAAATAAGAGTTTAGTAGAAATTCATTTAGCAGTTTTTTTATTTGGAGCATCGGGGTTATTTGGGAAGTTTCTCCCATTGCCATCAATTGTTATAGTTGCTGGGAGGGTTTTCTTCTCAAGTGTTTTTTTATTAATTCTGCTACTTTATCTTAAGAAAGAAGTAAAACTAAAAGAAAAGAAGCATTATTTTTATCTGGTGATAATGGGAATAATTCTTGCAATCCATTGGACTACTTTTTTTCAAGCTATTCAGGTTTCTACAGTAGCAATTGGATTGCTTACATTTTCCACATTCCCTGTATTTGTTACCTTTCTTGAACCATATTTTTTCAAAGAAAAAATTAAAATATCAAACATTCTGGTTGCACTTGTTACTTTCATGGGGGTAGTACTTATAATTCCAAATTTTGAGCTAGGGAATAATTTGACTCAAGGAGCCTTATGGGGAATTCTATCTGGAGTTACCTATGCTATTCTTTCAATACTTAACAGAAAATATGTAAAGGAATATTCAAGCTTGGTAATTGCTTTTTATGAACAGTTTATTGCTACAATTTTGCTAATTCCTTTTTTACTTTTGTACAAGCCTGTTTTTCAGCTCAAGGATATATTTTTACTTATTCTATTAGGTGTGGTCTTTACTGGAATTTCCCATTCCATAT
>JBEQBT010000311.1:0-3139 GCA_041639705.1 Clostridiaceae bacterium
GAGCTGAATTCTTAGCTAATTCCATTGGAAAAATATATCTTATACCTACAAAACTTATAAGGAATAATGCTGCTACAGCACTTAGATAACCCGATTTCCAAAAGATTTTCTTCTCAGGAAGGGATGCAAGAGTATCACTTATTCTCATTCTAACTACATCTGGGATTTCAGGGTTGATGCCTTTAACTTTTCTCTTGAATTCTGTATCAAATTTTTCCTCCATTATTTACAACCCCCTTCACTATGAATTTTCAGCTGCTTTGAAAGCCTTTCCCTTGCCCTTGAGAGCCTGGACTTAACAGTTCCCTCTGGTATTTCTAGCATTTGAGCTATATCCTTAATTGTCATATCCTCAAAATAAAATAATATTACAACTACCCTAAATTCATCATCAAGGGAACTCACTGCTTCCTGAATCTCTATTTTTTCATAGGCATCCAGAGTATAAGCTTGATCCATATATTCCTCAATAGGAATTACTTTTCTATTATTCTTTAATATTCTGTTACATTCATTTATAAGTATTTTAGTAAGCCAAGTTTTAAAATATTGGGGTTCTCTTAATCCACCCATGGACTTATATGCCTTTAATATGGACTCCTGTATAGCATCTGCACATTCATTATCCGATTTCAAAATTGCCCTTGCAACCCTATACATGGACTTTTCTGCAGCAGTTATCAATCGTACAAAGGCATCCTTATTACCCTTTTGGGCCAGTTTAACATCATTAACCTGCTCCACAGTTCCTGCCCCCTTTCCCATTCAAATAATTAGATAGCATTATATGCATCTTGGTTCACATTGTATGCAATTTTTTATACATTTTTGTTGTTATGATTATATAATAGCAAATAATAAAAAATCGGCATATAGGTTCAAACTAAATGCCGATTTATAAATAACATTTTACCACTTTGCATAATGCTCTTCTGCACAACCAAATATATTATGAATAGTGATTTCCTCTTTATTATCCAGAACAACACTTCCTGAAAAGTGTCCAAAAACCTGGTGCATATTTGACTTTATAAATACAAGATTAGTAGTAGCTATTCTATCATAAAAAGGGATAAATTCAACGTCTACTCTATTAGAATCTTGAGTTTTTATTCTCCAGGGCTTCATAATATTTTCGTGATTATAATCAAAACTCACATTGTCACTTATTTTATTTATCCTTCCGTCATATAAAATAGCATTCTCTGTTATTCCTGTGCCATCTGTCCATCCCCCTCCTAGATTCAATCCTATGCTCTTTCCTTCATGAATTCCAGAGGAGGTAGCCCAGTTCCAAAATGTCTTCCTTGGCCATATACCTCTTCCATAATCTAATGATGCAAATGCTTCTCCAGACTTAAAATAAAATATTTCACCGCCAATTGTAACCGTCCCAATAGCAGGAAGACAGTTCTGTTTAGAAGTAAATTGAAATCTTTTTTTATCCAAAGGTATTACAACATTTAAGGTTTCAAGATTATTTGGATGTTCAATTATAAATTCTGCATTAAGTGGCATTTCATCCTTAAATTTATGACATTCAACATATATCTTTGTATAACCCTTCTCTTCCGTGAAGGACAGGTTAATTCCTCTATTTTTAAGATGAATATTTTCTCTTACATTATCAGTCATGTCACAACCCTTGCCAAATGGAATGATCAAGGTTTTTTCAATAAACACATTAGTTTCAAAGTTATATAGGTAAGTAAATGCCATTGCTGCATAATCAAAATTTGTGATTGCAATACAGAATAGATATTTTTCAGATACTATATTCCAGTAGTTCCATTTCTTTTTTCTAAGCCAATGTCCTGAAAGGTTGCAATTATGAATAGGCTGCCTTGACCATCCAATACTTAAGGGATCTAAGTTACCCTTTGCATCGCACAATAATACTGGTTCCAGTAATTCGGGTTCACTATTTTTTAAGCCTTGACCAATTATCATGTCATTTTTAGCTCTTTCCATACTAATGCCCCCCCTAAACATTTATAAAGGTTTTATACTACGAAAACATTGTTACCTTTAGAATATCCACCGCTTTCCATATATTGTAACGTCTTGCTACTATATTAATACTAAAATTATAATGTTTCAAGTTATTTTAAATGAAATAATTATGCTATAAAAAGTCCCAGTACATCCTAAATGTACTGGGACTTAACTCATTATCTAACTGGCATTTCCTGAACATCTCTTGTTACAATGTCAGCAGACATTATAGTAGTTAGATCTCCACCTGTGGATTCGAATATGTTTTTCGCAACAATCAGCTGCATAAGGGTTTTTATCTCCTCGGAAGTAATACTATCCTTTACTTCACCGATGCTTATGGAAACATTTTTACCGATCTGATTTTGAAAAACCATTTGAAGTGTTTTAACCATTTTATCACCTCCTCCCAAATATACTAGAAGCTAATGGAACTAGATGCTTATTAACTCATTCACATCCTGTCTCATTATGCCATTAACAGGATTACTAAGAACGCCTGCAAAGCCTTGAGCAACATCAAATACATCCTGTTCAAGAGCAGTTGTCTTAACCTTTCTCAGGCTGATGTTCTTAAAAACATCGTTTCCATTTGTGTCAACTCCACTCTTTACCTTTAGTATTAAAGCTGAAGTTAATTTTACCTGGTTAACTGCCATCTATTTCACCCCCTTTCACTTATATAAATTGGGGGAAAGATGGATGTTTATATATTGGAAAACCAAAAAAATAGTTGTATAATATTGTTGACAATGGTTAATATAGATTTTTGAAGGGAGTAATATTTATGATTAAATCAATTAAAGTAAACATAGAGGAAATTGAATCCATGCTTTACTTTTGGCAGACAACCAATGATAGGGAAAAGGTTTCTGAAGAATTTTTAAGAGAAGTTGCAAATATGCAGGGATTAAAGTACTCATATGACGAGGAATTCAATGCCGAATCTGTAAGAAAGGTATTAAGTGCTATAACCAATAGGGAAAAGCTTTCACAAAATACACAAAAGGAATCAAGGTTTTGGAACAACAATATGTGGATGCTTGAGGACCTGAGCAACACAGATGCTATGATTCAACCATTGAAAAAACTAAACTTAGAGGCTCTAGTGGAAAAGTTAAATGCTTCTGAAGTAACCCAAAAG
>JBEQBT010000312.1:0-3111 GCA_041639705.1 Clostridiaceae bacterium
TGTTCGCCCGCCATTGGGTACCATGATACAATGGGTATTCTAAAACGTTGGTACCCTCGGGCGAACACTGTTCGCCCCTACATTTGGCATTGTGTCGCCCATCCGGCATCCACCTGTTACAGTTCCTTTATAAATTCCTCCCACTGATCCAATACTCCCATAGCTTCAAATTTCTTTGTAAAATGAAGCTTCAAGTCTTCTCTGATTTCATCAGAGTTCTCCATACTCGACTTTCTTTGAAGATATTCTCTCAATAGCTCATATTCCTCCTCGGATATGTAGTAGTTGATTTTATCGTTGAGCCTCTGAAGACTCTCCAAGGTAATTGGAGCAGTTTTACTTTCCTCAGCTACAACAATGGTTGAGGCTGCAAAGTCCCCTATTCTTTTATGCTCCTTTGTTAAGAATATCAATACCACGCCTACCCCATACATATCAATAAATACTCTAAACAAATTTCTTATTGCAGAATGCTTAAGTGTAATAGGCTGTCCATTATTCCTTATTGTTCTGATTTTTAGAACCTTTTTACCCAGTGTCATCCCATTCATGGTAAGCTCCATCAATATAAAATAACCATATGTTATTGCAGCAAATAAAAATATTGATATCCCAATAACCCATCCAGAGTAATTTCTCCACAAACCAGGTGAATAGTATACTACTAGAAGCACAGCAGTTCCGAGAATAATAATTATAAGTGCCTGGATCAGCATATCAACAAGTGCTGCCCCTATACGTGAACCTATGTCTGCCAGGGTATATTCTACTTCTATATTTTCCGGGGTAGTAATTTTAATTTTTTTCATTCAAATCACAAATTCTTACGAAAGGAAGCCCATGACTTTAGTCATGGGAAGAATTGAGTCTCTTACAAAGACCAACCCTAACAATCCTCCATAATATTTGCTACCTCCCTTCTGTATTCATATTTATAACCGTCAAACCTTTGCAACACTTGAAAGTATTTATAATTTATTCCTTGTGCTACTCTCTTTCCTTCTTTGTTATTAATATCAAAACTGCCACTTTTTCTACATGCAACTTCTCCATACCAGACACCTTTATATTTCCCTTTAGGCACTATTGCTTTTGCCATATCTCCAGTTTGAAAACCAAAGAAATACTTTTGTCTTGCTAAATAACCTCTCGGGAAGCCATACTTATCTAAATTTGTTCTGCAATGGTTCCCTCTGCCTTTAGCAGTAATATAAAGAATGTCATTTGTTTTGAAATATAACTTGTTTGGCGTACTTTGCCCAATACAACAAGCATCAAAATGATGGTCTTTAGGTAATCCCAAGTTGATTCTATTCATTTTTGTTCTTGCACCTGTACCGCATTCAACATCTAAACCTTTGCTTGTTAATACTTCAAATACTTTCCATCTTGTAGAATTAACTACGCTACTATCCTTTAGTGTTTTTTTAACTTATTTTTGAATATTAGGGAATCCAAATTCTTCTGCTGTCATATTCCCTTTCTTCTGATTACACTCATGACAAGCAATACCTAAATTATCTATTCTATTAGAGCCACCTCTACTTTTAGGTACTATATGTTCTATTTCTAAAGGTACATTTATTTGACTACAATATATACATGCTCTATTAAACTTTTCTAATAGATATTCCCTTACTTCATAGCCATAAAGTGTACCTTGTTGATATTCAATACCTGACATATTAGAATTATTTATTAACTGACTATCAAATTTACAGTTTTCATAAGATATATTTGTTAAGGGGATTAATTTTCTTAACCTGTTTACCCATGTTTGAATATTTTGTACTCTACTTTCTAGCGAAGGTGGTATCCACCCTTCTTCTCTTTTACGATTTAAAAATCTTGGTTGTCTATAACGTAAGTTTTTATTTCTTCTTCTACGTCTAAAACCTCGCCTATCATCAAGATTTTTCCTTATATTTGTCCTATTTTCTATTTGTCCTAACCAAAGTACGTTATCTTTATTAAGTATTGCTAGCCCTGTGTGTTTTGAGCCATAATCAATTTTCAGCCTATATTCTTGCTTACCGTCATTTTGCTTTTGCTTTTTTAAAATTATTGTAAAAGGATATTTTTTAAATATTGATGCCTTACCTTGTTTTAATAGTTTTCTTGCCACTGCTTGATGACAAGGCGATAATGATTGTTTATTTGTATCTAATACAAATATCATAGGATTTTCTCCTTTCTCGTTGATAAATCAACGGTAACATTCCTCTCGACAATGTTTATATTCCTTTTTACGCCTAATACACTTGCTTAACCCATTACACATGTTTAATATTAAGCGACAGTTGCTACAAACTGAGGAAGCATTTGTAGGTGTCATGAGAATATAAACGTAGCTTTAGCTTAGTCTGGTCAACATAAGACTACGAAGAATTACTTCTTCAAGCCCACGACTTTAGTCGTTGGGTAGTTGACTCCAATACATGTATAAACATTTTTACTTTTTTCTGTTAGAATAGTTATGAGGTGAATTATATGACTGAAGAACAATTTATTCAAATAAACTCAAGCACATGGAAAGAGCTTGAGAGTCTTTTCCTAATGATAAATAAAAAAGGGATTAAGTCACTTTCCTCTAGTGAAGTAAAGAGATTCTTACATATTTTTAGACTTTCCAGCCATCATCTAGCCTATGCCAACACACACTATCCTAATAGCAATCTAGCAGTATATCTTAATTCACTGATAGGCAAATCTCACAGCCATGTTTATGCTGTAAAAAAAATATCTCCTAGTGGATTTATAAATTATATTTATTATGGTTTTCCAAAGCATTTAAGAGAATATAGCCTATACATTCTGTCCTCCTTTGGCTTTTTTGCACTGGGAGGACTAATAGCCATGCTTATGGTCTCAATTAATGTAGACAATGCTAATTTTATTCTTCCCCAGGAAGTTATTAATAGTATAAGTTCAGGGAAGATGGGTGGAGAGCAGTGGAATTATCCACTTGTTTCAAGCCTTATAATGGTCAATAATATATCAGTTGCCCTAAGAGCATTTGTATTTGGCATCACCCTTGGCCTTGGAACAATTTATGTACTGTTCCAAAACGGTGCACTTCTCGGTGCACTTACAACCCTCGTTTACCTGCAT
>JBEQBT010000313.1:0-3109 GCA_041639705.1 Clostridiaceae bacterium
TTCTTTTAAGAAGCTGTTTCTTAAATTAGAAATATAGTATCCTTCTCCACATCCTGCATCAAGAATATTCCTCACATCACTGTGTAACTCTTCAATAATAACCTTATTCAGGCAATCAGAAAAGCTTTTGTAATACTCCTTATTAAGGAAATCCCTTCTGCTTTCAATCATATATCTATTATCTCCAGGATTCTTCGTTTTCTTTTGATTTGCAAGCATCAGGTTCACATAGCCCTTCTCGGAAATATCATAGCTATGTTTATTGGAGCAGACATATCGCTTATCTTCTCTCTCAAGCACCATTTGGCATACAGGGCATTTATATATAGATTTAATGATTTCATTTTTCACTGCATTATTCTCCTAATTTTTTATTAATATTATACCCTTATTACCCTATACAATCTATAAATTTCCATAATGGAATAAAAAAATATTTTAGATATAGCAAAACACCTGTGGATTAGTAACCCATAGGTGTTAAATGGATAGTAAGTGAATAGTCAAGTGGCAGGCACCTAGCTTTCAATTCCTTTCCTTGCCATTACTCCCTGTGTGTAATAGTGTTTTATCTCCTTCATTTCTGTCACAAGGTCTGCTATTTCAATTAATTTTTCATTAGCATATCTTCCTGTCATTATTACTTCCACATTTTCTGCCCTTTCCTTTAATATCTCTAAAACCTGTTCAACGTTAAAAAGTTCAAAGAAAATAGCAACATTTATCTCATCCAGGACAACTATTTCGTATTCTCCAGATTTTAATATTTCACTGCACCTTTTGAGTCCTAATCCTGCAGCTTCTATGTCCGCTTTACTTGGTTTAGTGTAAATAAAACTTGGTGTTCCAAACTGTTCAATTGTTAAATTGGGGAGATGTTTTACAGCTTCAAGTTCGCTGTAGTCCATTCCCTTTAAAAATTGTCCAAAGAAAACCTTTTTACCTGCACATATTGCTCTTAGGGATAACCCTAATGCTGCTGTTGTTTTGCCTTTACCATTTCCTGTATAAATTTGTATATATCCCTTTTCCATAATTACACCTCACAATTTTATAATTAACTCAGTCTAGTTTCAAAAGCCTTTTTCCTATTTTCACTAATCCTATTATCTCCCGCTTCACCTGTATAATGCAATAACCTATATGCAAAATTATTAATACTAGTGCAGGGTTTGAAGGAATAGGCACTGACAGCATAGGTATATACTGTTTAAATTTACTTAAGGCACCTTTATTATATCATTAATCTGTGGTCGAGTGGAAAGGGTTCAAAAGGTTTTACTAAAAAAGAAAAGCCCAGATATTATGCTCTGGACTATCCTCCTTATCTTACTTCCTCTACATATACAGAACTGTCTATTCCTTCAATCCACATTATATAATTACCACCAATATAGTAAATTAACACTTTTGGCATATATATTCTAGTATTAATATGAGTATTGGATATTTGCCTCCATACCTGCCCATTTGTCAATATATATTCCTTGTTATAATCCAAGCCTGTAAAATATCCATATATTTTACTTTCAATTGATAAATCATAAGGATAATAATATGGATATTCATTTGGATATAGATATTGATACGGGTACACATAATCATATGGATACCAATAGTTGTAGGGATAATATTCGTAATATTTTCCAGGAGTAGTTGCTGAAGCTATATTACTATATTCTGATTCAATCCCATTCTTTACTGCTGTAACCTTGATATATACTGTAGTGTTATAGGGAATATTGGTTACAACTGCAGAATAGGTAGAGCTCCATCCATATGCTGTCTTTTTACCATCATAATCTGTTAAACTGTAATAGAGTCCATTATAGCTGTAGCTATTATAAACATAATAATAATCTGCATTTGCTACCGGATCCCACCCAATTTGAATTTGGCTCTCTGAAACTACTTGAGTTCTCAAGCCTGTAGGCGGATTTATATTAGGCTTAACAAGAACACCTTTCTCCCATAAACCTTCTGACCTACTACCATTAGCATATATCATGGTACCATATCCTGTAATAGTTCCATCCCTGTATTCTCCTATATATTTGTTTCCGCTTATCCACTCCATGGTACCCTGTCCATTCATCTCATCACTTGTAAATTGTCCTGTGTAAACATCTCCATTATTCCATGTCATTACACCTTGACCATCTCTCCTGTCATTTTTAAATTCACCTTTATATCTGTCTCCATCTGCCCATATATAGGTACCCTGTCCATTAAAGAGTCCATTTTTAAACTCTCCAACATATTTATCTCCATTTGACCACAGCATTGTACCATTACCTTCAGGTATATTGTTTATCTGCTCACCATTGTAAATATCCCCATTAGGATAATTTATTGTTGCTGCCGCTCTGACATTTCCTATTACCCAAAAGGTTCTTGAATTTACATAATTATCATAATTAATTGTGGTTCCAGCCTTTCTAACCAAAACAGTCAGGCTGTATGCTCCAGGTTCCATTTTAATAACAGGCCAGTGTATTTCAAACTTGTAATTCCCTTCAGGTCTCCAGTTAGTGTAGTAGTTTCCTGACTCAGGTATGTTCCATAGCTCTGAAGTTTTTCCTGTAGTTCCATTATACAGCATTACTCTGTACTCGACTTTTCCCCTATAGTTTGGAGAAGTCACTGTAAAGGCTATGGTATCTCCGTTGTAATATTGGAGCTCAGGCTGAGTAACCATCTTCAGTTCCAGTTTGTTGTTTTCTATTTGTTTTGCTTGTACTGGTAAATAATTAAAGATTGAAAGCAGCGTAAAAATCAATGTTAATGATATGCAAAGCAGTTTTTTTAACTTCAAGTTCTTCCCTTCCACAGAATATTTTCAATATATATTATTAAATAAGAAAGCATTTAATACATTGTCCACTAATTTACATTTTAAATAAAATCCATTTACATGTGCTTATTTCATATTTTATCTCATATATTCTTTCAGCTCCATTTAATTGACTCTGGCATTTATATACAATCATATTATTACCTGCAAGCTTTTCTATTGTCCTATGTATAATCTTATCTATTTTAATGGTTTCAAGGGATTCATCTTCTTTTTCAAGCCTAAACCTTACGGGGTTGGGACTGCCATCCCTTG
>JBEQBT010000314.1:0-3079 GCA_041639705.1 Clostridiaceae bacterium
AATTCCCTCGTCTACAAGCTGTTTTAAAAATCTCTTGCTCATTACTGTGTTAGTAAGGTTTAGTCTTGCAAACTCAATCTGTTGAGGAATATGCTCCATTTCACACTCTCTAACTACCCAGTCATAAAGTGGTCTGTGGTCTTCAAACTCCAGTGTGCATATGGAATGTGTAACTCCCTCGATTGCATCCTCAAGTGGATGAGCATAGTCATACATAGGATATATGCACCATTTGTCTCCTGTGTTATGATGGGTTGTATGGGCAATTCTATAGATTATTGGATCTCTCATGTTAATATTAGGGGATGCCATATCTATCTTTGCTCTTAATACCTTTTCTCCGTCCTCAAATTCACCATTTCTCATTTTTTCGAAAAGCTCCAGGTTTTCTTCAACTGTTCTGTTTCTGCATGGGCTTTCCTTTCCAGGCACTGTTAGGGTACCCCTATACTGCCTAATTTCATCAGCAGTAAGGTCGCATACATATGCCATACCCTTTTTTATAAGTATTAATGCACGGTTATACATTTCCTCAAAGTAATTTGAAGCAAATAATAGATTATCCCAATCAAAACCAAGCCATTTTACATCACCTTTAATTGAATCTACATACTCAGTATCTTCTTTTATTGGATTGGTATCATCAAATCGAAGATTCGTCTTGCCTTTAAACTCATCTGCAAGTTCAAAATTAAGAACAATTGATTTAGCATGGCCTATATGCAAATAGCCATTTGGTTCAGGGGGAAAACGTGTAATTATTTCATTATGCTTACCTGTCTTCAAATCCTCTATAACTATATTTTTAATAAAATTCGATGAAACCGTTATGTTATCTTCCATTTAAGGTCCTCCTTCTTCAATACATATTTGTATTATCCCTATATTTTCTAATAAATATATCACAAAAAAGCTTTTTTTTCTACTTATGTCATTAAACTTTTATTTTTTTGCCTTTAACTACCTGTATTTTTTAATATTCTACGTATTATATAATATACTTGTCCATATTATATGAAACTGAATAAGGAGGGATTCGTTCTGACTAAGAAATTAATTTCATTCACAACAGTGTTTATACTCATTTTTACACTAGTATTCGCAGCTATTCCAAATAAGGCATTGGCATACCAAAATCCATCCTATTATAGGGATCTGAAGGTTCAATTGAAAAGTATGTATTCTTCAACCATGACTTTGACTTTAAATGGCAGCTATAAAATGAACGGCAATATTATTCCATCTGGGGCTGTACTTAGAATAACAGCGGGACCAACTGATTTATTGGTTGATGGAATAAGTTATACAGAGGTTCAACTGATACCTGAAAATTCATCAAATACCTTAAGGCTATACAATGATACAAGGGCACTTAGCTACCTTGGAACACTTATTTTAAAATCAGAAGCTTCCAAAATAATGCCATATAACATAATAGATATTGAAAACTATCTTAAGGGTGTAGTGCCATATGAAATGTCTGAGTATTATCCAATTGAAGCTTTAAAGGCTCAAGCTGTTGCAGCAAGAAACTATGCATTGAAAAAAATAGGGACAAGGGCTTCATTAGGGTATGACTTTGATGATACAATATCCTTTCAAGTTTATGGAGGATATAACCCGAATTATGTTAACACAATTAAGGCCGTAAATGATACAAGGGGGATGGTTCTCCTTTATAACTCAATTCTTGTTGAAGCCTTGTATTCATCAAGCCATGGAGGATATACAGAAGCATCTGAAAATGTATGGGGAAATTATTCTGATTATCTAAGATCAAAACCTGATACATTTGAAAATGAATTCTGGCCTAATGGAGATGTTTTTCTCTCAAGTCAGCAAATTGGTGATATTTTAAAGATAAATGGATATCTGAATTTTGCAGAGACTTTTTTGAAAATTGATATTGCTTCAATAACTAAATTTGTAAGTGGTAGAATAAACTCACTGCCTATTGTATATATGAATGAATTAGGTATAGAATCCACAAAATACATAACAAAGGATTCTGCAAGAACCTTTTTATCTCTACCAAGCTCCATGTATTCAGTAGTCTATAACGAGATAACTGATATGTATACCTTCTCAGGTAAAGGATATGGTCATGGTCTTGGAATGAGTCAAATTGGGGCAAAAAACAGAGCTCTAGCTGGACAAACCTTTGAAGAAATTTTGAAGTTTTACTATGATGGAACTTACTTGGAAACTATTGCTCCCCAGGTAATTGATCCGGGAACAAGCTCTGGGGATGGTACACAGAATACGGATACTCCTCCTTCCACAGGTGGAGAGACGCAACCACCTGGGACACCATCAGGTACTGAAAACCAAAATCCCCAAACCAGTATACCTGAAGTAAAGCTCCTTACTCAACCAAATGCAAAATATAAATCAGGAGAAACAATATCTCTTAGTGTAGCTTCTCCAAATTATTATAAAAATGTTGAATACAGAGTAATTATTTACAATGGCAGAACAAAGGTATCAACCCAACTTTACAATACCCCTGACACTGGATTCTATAACAGATCAGGGCAGCAGGTTGGGAATTCAAACTATTTGATTAATATGGCTGTAAAGAATATGACAGCTGGACCATATAGCATAACTATTCTAGCTAGAAGGGCAGGGACAAGTGTTCCCTATGACAGCTTTGTTGATACTAATTCATTTATTATAGAAGCACTATCCTCCCCATCAAGTGGCGGAACAGTAAGCTCTCTTATACCAAAGCTTAATTTGATTACTTCTCCAGTAAAAGAGTACAAACCTGGAGATACAATATCCCTTACAGTATCCTCACCTAACTATGGTGGTAAGGTTGAATATAGAGTAATTCTATACAATGGAAACACAAAGAAAACCTCAGAGCTTTGGAATACTCCTTTAACAGGCTATTATTATAAAAACTGGCAGCCAAGTGGTAACTATAACTTTAACATCCACTGGCCAATCAAGGGAATGGAACCTGGTCCATATAGCATAACAGTGCTAGTAAGAAGGGTTGGCGCAAAGGTACCCTACGACAGTTTTTTAAAAACGGAAGCTATTTGGATAAGAAATTAATTAGTAATTAGTG
>JBEQBT010000315.1:0-3066 GCA_041639705.1 Clostridiaceae bacterium
ACAAGAAGAAGGTTTGCAGGTCATACAGACGGAGCAATGCCAATGGACAGAATAGATAAGGCTATTGAGTATATAAGAAATACACCACAGGTTAGGGATGTTCTATTATCAGGTGGCGATGCACTTTTAGTATCAGATGAGAAGCTTGAGTATATAATAAAGAAGCTAAGGGAAATTGATCATGTTGAAATTATTAGGATTGGTTCAAGGACTCCTGTTGTTAATCCAATGAGAATTACTCCAGAATTAGTAAATATGCTTAAAAAATATCATCCAATTTGGTTAAATACTCATTTTAATCATCCGATAGAAATTACAGAGTATTCTAAAAGAGCATGTGAAATGCTTGCAGATGCAGGAGTGCCTCTAGGTAATCAATCTGTTTTACTTAGGGGAATAAATGATTGTGTTTCTACCCAAAGTGAGCTGGTTCACAAGCTTGTTAAAATAAGGGTAAGGCCATATTATTTATATCAGTGTGACCTTTCCCAGGGAATAGAACACTTTAGAACAAAGGTTTCAAAGGGAATAGAGATAATTGAGGGATTAAGAGGACATACCACAGGCTTCTGTGTACCAACATTTGTTGTAGATGCTCCTGGAGGTGGAGGCAAGATTCCTGTTATGCCCCAATATATAATAAGCCAATCACCAACAAAGGTGGTTTTAAGAAACTTTGAAGGAGTTATTACAACCTATACTGAACCCCAGTATATTGAGGAGCCCTGCAGCAGTGAAATCTGTAAGAATTCCAGCACTACAGGAATTTCAATGCTTCTTGAGGGAGATAGGTTGAATTTTGAACCTGACTACCTTGAAAGAAAAGAAAGAGAAGCAAAGATAAAACACTAGAAAAACATAATTGCTCTGTAGTGGTCGATGCCCACATCGACAGGGGACTTTCATAAATAGTGATGCCTACATCAATTGAAAAATCCTCTTAAATATAAATGCCCTGCTGATGTGAGCATCAGCCACTACGGGAGGGGATTGTGCGGGTATGGAAGGGCAAATCAAGTAAAATAGTTTGGAGGCGAGCATTTGAACTTTTTAGATATACTTAAAAACAATACTACTATTGCAATTGTTGGTACTTCAAAAAATGCAGGAAAGACTGTTGCATTAAATGAGTTCATAAATACAGCCTCAAAACACTCTATTAGAATAGGAATAACCTCAATTGGAAGGGATGGAGAAAGACAGGACATAGTAACCTTTACAGAGAAACCTCCTATTTTTGTACAGAAGGGGACATTTATTGCGACTGCAGAGGGATGCCTTTCTAATTTCACCACAGGGTATGTGATAATAGACGTTACACCATTTCAGACAGCAATGGGGCGGATAATTATCTGCGAGGTAGTGGAGGATGGTTTTGTTGAAATAGGGGGACCTGACAGCAATAGTGAGATTAAAAGGGTATGCGGCTTCATGAGGGATATTGGTGCAGACAGAATTCTAATTGACGGTGCATTGAACAGAAAAACCCAGGCTTCTCCTGCTGTGGCTGATGTAGTTGTATTATCTACTGGTGCGGTGCTTTCTAGAAGTATGGAGGTTGCAATCCAGAGGACACAGCATATTGCAAAAATGCTGTGTCTTGAAAAAGTGAGTGATGATATAGAAAAAATATGTAGAGAAGCGGCTGCCATGGGAGTTGTTTCATTTATAGATATAGATAAAAGAATAATAAGTACAAAATATATAACAGCACTAGGATGTGCAAAGCAAATTATTGGGGAAATAAAATCTGAATATGAGTATGTTGTGCTGCCTGGAACTCTTACAGACAGCTTTATAAAGTCTATAAAAGATATTTTAGAGGACAATAATATAAAAATAGTTGTTATGGATGGTACTAAAGTATTTGTAGATGTTATGGACTATAAGTCATTTGAAAGGCTCGGAGGAAAAATACAAGTAATTAATCCTATTAATCTTGCTGCAGTTACTGTAAATCCATTTTCTCCAGAAGGATATTACTTTGACCCAGTTATTTTTACAGAGGCTATTAGGGAAGCACTTTATCCAATAGACGTATTCGATTGTATGCAGGGAGGATGTTAAAATGAATTTTATGAATTCCCATACAAGGCAAAGTATAGACATGGATTATATATTTAATATGATTACACCTAAGACACCCTATGGAATAGAAAAAAAGAGAAATATGACATCCTATCTAAGTGGAGAAGAGTCCATGCTGCAAGAGGAGCTGGACAATACTGAAAAGCTTATAGCATTAATAGGAAAGTATAGGGCTGAGTTTAGTGAAATAGAATTTTTACTCGGGAACTTTAAAGAAATAAGAACATCACTTAAAAGAGTAGAAAATGAGATTGCAATAGATGAAGTTGAACTGTTTGAAATAAAGAATTTTATTTTTACCATAAAGGATATTAATTTGATTCAAAACAGAATTTCTACAATTCCAGAAAAGATAAAGCTAGGAAGGAATTCTGAGCTAGAAGAGCTATTTGACCCAGAGGGTACGGATAATAGAACCTTCTATTTATACGATTGCTATTCAGAGAAATTGAAGGATACAAGAGCTGAAAAGCGAAGACTTCAAGGCTTGTATGATGGAGAAAGAAAAAGGCTAATGAAACATGTTGAAAGCATAATTGGACTTCCAATAAATTATAGTGGAGATGTTAGAATTCCAAAATCAGCCGGTGACATTTTAAAAAAAGCAATGGATTGTCCATATCTTGTAGAGGAGTCATCAACAATTTTAGCTGTGACCTTCAGATTTAAAAAAAGTGATGAAATAAAAAAATTTTTTGAAGAAATTGAAGCTTTAAAGCTTAAGGAAGAACAGGAAGAGTATAGAGTTAGAAAGGTCTTAAGTTTAGAGATTAATAAGAATAGTGATATTTTATATGAACAAATAAGGCGAGTTGCATATTTGGATTTACTCCTTTCAAAGGTAGAATTTGCATTGAAAATCATTGGTACAAAACCTGTAATTGAAGAGAGTTTGAGTATGGAATTAATAAATGGAAGACATATAAAGTTGGATGAAATATTAAAACTCCAGGGAAAATATTTCACTCCAGTGAGCTG
>JBEQBT010000316.1:0-3042 GCA_041639705.1 Clostridiaceae bacterium
AAGTGAACTCGTTAAGCTAAAGCTGGACATTGAGACTTTGGTGGGGGACTCTACCCCCACCAAAGTAGGAAATGGGACCCCCACTTATAGAAGTGGGAGTCTTGAAATTGGATAAAAATTAA
Organism: Clostridiaceae bacterium; assembly: GCA_041639705.1. Taxonomy (GTDB): domain Bacteria; phylum Bacillota; class Clostridia; order Clostridiales; family Caloramatoraceae; genus JARDZI01. The sequence goes on from JBEQBT010000316.1 coordinate 123, forward strand.
AAAAATGACTGGAGGAGTATTATTTATGAAAAAGAATTTAGCATTATTAGTAGCAATTTCTCTATCAGTAATTTTGCTATTAACAGGATGTGGGACAAGCAAAAGTTCAAAAGAAGATAATAAAGCTGAAGCAAAGGATAATACATTCAAGGTAGGTCTTGAAGCTGGATATGCACCTTTTAACTGGACTCAAATTGATGATTCCAATGGTGGGGTCAAAATTGATGGAAGTGCAGAATATGCAGGGGGGTACGATGTAGAAATCGCAAAGAAAATTGCTGAGGGTTTAAGCAAGAAATTAGTTATTGTAAAAACAGAGTGGGATGGTCTTGTACCAGCACTAACCTCAGGCAAAATTGATGCAATCATTGCAGGTATGTCACCAACAGCAGAGCGTAAATTATCAATTGATTTTTCAGACATTTACTATAAATCAAATTTAGTTATGGTTGTTAAAAAAGGTTCAAAATATGAGAATGCTCCTTCAATACAGGATTTTAATGGTGGAAAAATAACTGCTCAATTAAACACATTCCATTACACAGTTATAGATCAGATTCAAGGTGTAAAGAAACAGACAGCTATGGACAACTTCCCTGCAATGAGGGTTGCTCTTGAGTCAGGAGTTATTGATGGATATGTATCAGAACGTCCTGAGGGTGTTAGTGCTCAGGCTGCCAATCCAAACTTTAAAATGGTAGTGTTTAAGGATGGGTTTGTCACATCAGAAGAGGATACAGCAATTGCTGTAGGTATTAAAAAAGGTAGTGATTTAACCTCGAAGATTAATGAAACTTTATCAGGTATCTCGGATGAGGAACGAAATAGCATTATGGAAACTGCGATTAAGAACCAACCAGCAGCTAAATAGTGTCCCCTTGGAACCGGATGCATCTCAACGCATTCGGTTTCATTATTAAATGATTAAAGTATCAAATGAACATTAACTATATAACCCACTGCAATATGTATAGTGTAATCTACCCATTAAATCAGCAAGCAGTGCTAAAGGGTGCTTGTTATTAAAAGGAGGTTTTAAATATGAGTTTTGAGTTAATAGTACAAATTATAAAAAACTACTGGCCAATGTTTCTTCGCGGAGCTGGCATGACTCTTCTTATCTCAATAATTGGTACTATTTTAGGATTTATTATAGGCTTATTAATAGGAGTTATACGCACCATTCCACTGCCTGAAAAAGGAATAAAAAAAATAGTTCTTAAAGTTGTTAATGCTATTCTTTCTGTTTATATAGAAATATTCCGTGGTACACCCATGATTGTACAAGCAATGTTAATTTATTATGGTTCTGTCCAAGCATTTGGTATAGACATGAACCGATTATTTGCAGCAATATTTATCGTATCAATTAATACAGGGGCTTATATGTCAGAAATAGTCCGTGGAGGCATTGTTTCAATTGATAAGGGACAGTTTGAAGCCGCCAATGCAATAGGAATGAATCATGTTCAAACTATGATTAACGTAGTATTACCACAGGTAATTCGAAATATTTTACCAGCAACGGGTAATGAATTTGTAATTAATATAAAGGATACCTCAGTATTAAATGTAATTTCTGTAACGGAATTATTTTTTCAAACAAAATCAATTACAGGAATCACCTTCAAATTTTTTGAACCGTTTTTTGTTGCAAGTATTTTATATTTTGTAATGACATTTACAGTAACAAGAATTTTGCGCTTTATTGAAAAGAAAATAGATGGCCCTGAGAATTACATTATGTATGTTAATCAAATGCAGGTAGAAACACCTGAAGATATGCTAAACAGAACAAAAAATTTTAGTGGGAATAATTATTAGGAGAAGGAGGATTAATCATGGAAAAAGTAATTGATATACAGCATTTAAGTAAATACTTTGGGGATCATGAAGTGTTAAAGGATATTGATTTTTCAGTAACTAAAGGGGAAGTAGTATGCATAATTGGTTCCTCTGGATCTGGCAAGTCAACTCTTCTTCGCTGTGTTAATCTTTTAGAGAAACCAAGTGGTGGTCAAATAATATATAATGGGGAAGACATACTAGATGATAAACATGACATTTACACCTACCGTACAAAGCTAGGAATGGTATTTCAACAATTCAACCTATTTAATAATCACAATGTTTTAAGTAACTGTATGGTAGGACAAATGAAGGTGATAAAGCGTTCAAGGGAAGAGGCAGAAGGGGTAGCTATGAAATACCTGAAGGTTGTTGGGATGGAGCAATACATTAATGCAAAGCCAAGACAATTGTCTGGCGGTCAAAAGCAGCGTGTTGCTATTGCCAGAGCACTTTCCATGGAACCTGATGTTATGTTGTTTGATGAACCAACCTCAGCACTTGATCCTGAAATGGTAGGAGAGGTTCTTAAGGTTATGAAGGAGCTTGCTGAAAGTGGTCTTACAATGCTTGTAGTGACTCATGAAATGGGGTTCGCAAAGGAAGTATCTGACCGAGTTGTATTTATGGACAAGGGAGTCATTGCAGAGGAAGGAAGTCCAGAGGAAATATTCAATAATCCAACACAGGAAAGAACAAGAGAATTTTTAAAACGCACATTAAATTAAAGCAATGCAAGACCTCCATCTGAGGTTGCTGCAACAAATGAGAACTCAACATTTGTTCCTACTCCCCATTCACCCTTGTTATTCATAGCAACTACTGACATTGCACCTGCCTTGCCCCTTTTTTCTGTAAGATACTTTGAAAATTCATATACAACCCTCTCAGCAGCTTCCTGGGGATGAACTCCATCCCTCATAAGCCTTACCACCTCATAGGATAAGCAGCCCTTCATAATATCCTCTCCAAGCCCAGTGGCGGTTGCTCCACCAATATTACTGTCTACATAAAACCCTGAACCAGACAGTGGTGAATCTCCAACTCTTCCCCTCTTTTTCATAAACAAACC
>JBEQBT010000317.1:0-3053 GCA_041639705.1 Clostridiaceae bacterium
TGATGGGGAAATATGTTCACATCTTTATTATGGATTGAAGATATAGAAAGCATAAATTTTAAATTACTTTTATTGAATTCCATGACATAATTAGTATATAATTTATGGTAAGAGTATTGTTTTTGAATAAAATATTTTGAAAAATATATGGGTGTAAAGGAGATAAGTAATGGAAAAGGATAAGAGGATTGCTGTTTTAATTGATGCTGACAACGTATCTGAGAAATACATAAAGTATATAATTGATGAAATTTCAAATCATGGAACACCTACATATAAAAGAATTTATGGGGATTGGACCAAACCCCAACTAGCTCCATGGAAGAATGTATTGCTTAATTATTCTATAAGCCCAATACAACAATATAACTATACCACAGGCAAAAATTCAACTGATGCAGCATTAATAATTGATGCCATGGATATACTTTATTCAAAAAATGTTGATGGATTTTGTATTGTGTCTAGTGATAGTGATTTTACTAAGTTAGCTGCACGTCTAAGAGAAGCTGGCATGTATGTGATTGGGATGGGAGAAAAGAAAACTCCAACACCCTTCATAGCTGCTTGTGAGAAGTTTAAATACCTTGAAGTATTAGCATCAATGGCAACACAACCAACTGAAAATACAAATATTAAGGAAGCACAAAAACAAGAAGAATCCAAAGTTGGCATGACAAGCATTGATAAATTAATAGAGGTTATTAAGACTATCATTACTGAAATTTCAGATGAAGATGGTTGGGCATTTTTAGGGGAATTAGGAAGCACTCTTAATAAACGCTATCCTGATTTTGATACCAGAAATTATGGATATTCAAAGCTTACACCCTTTGTATCCTCTTTAAAACGTTTTGAGATTAGATCAACAAGAACTAGCAATCCTAATATAAGTCTTAAATATATTAGAAATAAGGACTAATATTACTTTAAAACATTATTTACAATACAGTGGGCAATATTTTTAAGCACTTATAGCAAAATATAAAGCCAGTACTTTTTTATTTTAAGTATTGGCTTTTTAAATGAAAAAAATAAGGAGGAGATACTATGAAAAGAGTATTTGCACCAGGCTGTGCATTAATGTTGTATAAACCAGAACTAAGTAAAAAGGTACTTGATTTTTTAAATAAGGATTTAAAGAATATTGATGAACTCAAAACCTGTTGTAGACATGAACCTAATTTAGAAAATGGAACACAAATAATAAATACTTGTCCGGGTTGTGATAGGCGATATAGAGAACTATATTCTTCAATTTCAACCATTTCGCTTTGGGAGATATTAGCAGAAAGTGAAACATTCCCATTTCCAGATTACAGGGGATTAAAAATGACCATTATTGATGCTTGTCCTACACGTAATCAAGAAAGAGTACATAATGCAGTTAGGATTTTGCTAAAAAGAATGAACATAAATTTAGTAGAACCTGAAAAAACCAGAACAAAAGGAACATGCTGTGGGGATAGTTTTTATGGGGTTCTACCTGTGGAGCAGGTTAAAGAGCAAATGAAAAAGCGTGCTTCAGAAATGCCAGTTGAAGATGTTGTTGTCTATTGTGTATCTTGCAGTAAATCAATGCATATAGGCGGGAAAAAACCACGATATATGATTGATCTTCTGTTTGGAGTAGATACTGTCCCAGGTACATTTGAGCCAGAGCTGTGGCATAATGAAATTAATGAGTATATTAATGAACATTAAGAATTCACAGATGTTTTTGGTGTAATATAAATAATTAACTTTTATCCTAAATGTTAGGAAGTGATAAGTTAGATGAATCAGGTTAAACTAACAAATAAGCAGGCCAGGCAGTTTATTCTTTTGAAGCAAGGGTTAATTGATGAATATAAATTTACTAAGGAACAGGGTATTTGTGATTATATAAAACAAGCAGGTTGTATTCAGTTTGACCCAATTGATGTATGTGGTAAAAATCCTGAGCTAGTGCTGCAATCAAGAATTGAAGGATTTTCAAAGGATATGCTGTATAAACTTTTATATATTGATAGAAAGCTTATAGATTATTTTGATAAGAATATGGCTATTTTTAGTATAGAGGATTGGAAATACTTTTCACGTCTGAGAGCAGAAATTGAACAGAATGGAAGAAGCAAAGATGAAGTAAATGCAGTTAAAGATGAGATAAAATTAATTATTAAGGAAAAAGGTTTCGCTTCTTCAAAGGATATTAATTTTAATAAACAGGTTGATTGGTCCTGGAATCCTACTTCCCTATCTCGCGCAGCACTGGAAACTATGTACTTTCGTGGAGAACTAATTATCCATCATAAAAAAGGAACAAACAAATATTATGCACTTGCCGATGAATATATTCCTAGTAAGATTTTAAATGCTGATGATCCTTGTGTAACATTGGAAGAGTATTTAGAGTGGAGAATTCAAAGACGTATTGGAGCAGTTGGAATGCTTTGGAACAAGCCATCGGATGCTTGGCTTTGTATTCATGAATTAAAAAGAAATAAACGTAAATATATTTTTGAAAAATTGATGGAAGAGGGGAAACTCATTGAAATACTTATTGAAAACATATCAGAGCCTTTTTACTGCTTATCAGAGGATGAACCTTTAATCCATAATGTATTACTCAATAATAGTTTTAAAGGAAGAACAGAGTTTATTGCTCCACTTGATAATATACTTTGGGATAGAAAGCTGATAAAAAAGATTTTTAATTTTGAGTATAAGTGGGAAATATATACACCCGTAACTGAAAGAAAGTATGGCTACTATGTTTTACCTGTTCTATCCGGAGAGAACTTTATTGGAAGAATAGAAATAGTAAACGATAAGAAGTCAAAGCAGCTTTTGGTTAAAAATTTATGGTTTGAAGAGAATACTACATATACTGATGAACTTAGAGATAATATTAATGATTGCATTAATAGATTTTCTGTGTTTAATAACTGTGAAAGCGTTGAATGGTGGTCATAAGTGGCAGCCATATGACTTATTACATATGTGTGGTAATGCGTTGTAAGGTTAATGTCATTCTGAGCGCAGCGAAGAATCTTAAAGTGTGCCTAGGGGAA
>JBEQBT010000318.1:0-3047 GCA_041639705.1 Clostridiaceae bacterium
GCAGATATCCACAAACCTATTGGAACAAATGTAAAGAACAATGAAACTACAACCACAAGTAAGCCTATTATTATTGTAAATTGTACTATTTCCATAAAAAATCCCTCCAAATATTTATTTTTGAAATTTGATTTAGCCTTTAACTATTAATGTTATTATCTTCATAATCATACTTCCTCAAAATTATATTCTGATATTCTAACCACTATTCTTCTTCCTTCAACCTTCACAACCTTAACCTTAGTTCCCTTTTGTATAAAATCTCCCTCGGAAACAACATCCATCTTAACTCCTGAAAAATCTGCTATTCCTGAAGGCCTGAGTATTGTATATGCAGTGCCTTCCTTATCGAGAAAGAAATTTAAATCCTCTGTCCCTGTATATCCATTATCTTTTCTCTGGGAATTTGATAATATTAATGTTTTAGAGAGTCGTCCCTTAGTAGCTGATTGGAGTATAAATGTTAATGCTGCCCCAAGAACTGCAATTATTATTAATAGTAAAATTAATGCTTCTAAAAGTGTTCTAGCAGTGAATATTATCCCCAATACTAAAAGTATCCCACCAATTATCCCTGGTGCTCCAAATCCCGGATGAAACATTTCAACAATGACTAAAATAAAACCAACTGCAAAGAAAATTGCTGAAAGTGTATCAATGCTTTGCATAAAACCTATTAGATCCATTTAAAATCAACACCTCCATTATATTAAATTATCATTTAAACCTTCTATCTTTATAATACATTCTAATCATTAAGTATTAAATGGATTCCCTTCAAATAATACAAATGCATGCTTATGACCATATACAACTTGAAGATGATTCATAAAATCATGCCTCTGTGCCCTTAAAGAGGTGTTTAAATCCTCCAGTTTGACCAATGTATCCTCCAGCATATGAAATTAGGATATATTCCCTGCAATGGAGTAAACATATTTTAAGGTAATAAAACTATTTATATAAATATATAGCTGTCACTATTACTAATTTGATTCATGCTTTTAGTTATTGAATTATATATAATTATTCCAATTAGCATAAAGATTTCAATAAAATTCAAAGCAAATACTACAGCAGCAGTTTTATGTATATTTATATTACTAGTTTTTAATCTTTTTCTAATTTAATCCACCCTTTTATAGATTAATAATAACTTTTGCCTATCTTTTACATTATTTTCTATTATACCATATTCAAACATATAGATGTTACAATTTATCTTACATATAACTAGTTATTCTGTATTGTAAAAACATAAAATATAGTTGCTGAATAATTTAGATAGAATAAGAAGACACAACCATCATTTAATTAGTTGTATCTTCTTAAATATTGTTCAATATACAATGTTCTTTATTATTCCCCAAAATGTACCATTGCTTATTGCTCCACTTTTTTAAGTCTAACATAATAATCTGAAAGCTCATTTAAATGGGCTAGTGCTATTTTCCCAGTGAGTATTGGATCATCATTTGTAACATTGGTTAACATATCTCTTCTTCCATGTTCTAATTCTACATCTAATCCAATTCTAAATTGCTCAGCATCAAACTTACTTGTTTCCCAATCAATTCCCAGCATCCGCCCTATTCTTATAGCTTCATCCAATGTAAAGCTTTTCTTTTGTCTTGGACCTATATTTTTGTATATTCCACATCTCCATGCTTCTTCTTCATTCCATTCAAAGCTATTTTCATCTTCAGTATTATCTTCATTAATAGTCAAAATATATCCTTCTGTATCTTCATATCTTGTATCCATCAAACCCTCATTAGGTGATGTTTCATCATATTCTCTTTCCCATTCACTTATATATGGGCAATTACACATAGAGAATACATCATAGCGTATTATAGGACAAATAATTGAATCCATAAAATCCCCCATTTCACTTAATAACTATTAATATATTATGCTGGGTTTTACTATTTGGCTTATAATTATGAAGCAAGTTTTATGTCTTTAAGACTTACATTTAAGCATAATCCTTTTCCTTAGAAGTTTGACCTAATTTGTTTTTAAAAATAACTATTAATTAACCATTCATTTCATTTATAATAGTATTATGTTATATTTACATAATACTATTTTTATCAGGCTATGGAGGTTTATATGTCACATTTTAAAAGTAGAAAAGGGAATTATTTATTTTGCAAAATATTCGGCGACCTTGATGGTAATGCACTGGACTGTGCGATACTTGAACCTCTGTGGGCAGTGTTTGGAGGAATGATTATATTTTACCAGCCTATATATATGAAAGCCCTTGGCGTTTCTGAAGTCAACATGGGGCTTTTAAATTCCCTATTGGCAATTTTTATGGTTTTTACTTCATTTATTGCAGGACCTATCACTGATAGAATGGGGAGAAAAAGGACTTCACTTGTATTTGATATAATTACATGGACTGCTGCAATGCTAATATGGGCTGTTTCTCAGAATTTTTGGTTCTTTCTTGCTGCTGTAGTGTTTAACTCCTTTGGTAAAATCACCTACACCTCTTGGACATGCCTTGCAATTGAGGACACTCCAGAGGATAAAAGAGTTCAATTCTTTGGTCTTCTTATGATAATTAACCTTGGTTCTGGTGTATTTACTCCAATTACAGGCTTTTTTATTAATAGGTTTGGAGTAGTTCCAGCCATGAGAGGCATTTACATATTTGGATGTATAAGCATGACTGCGATGTTTTTCATTAGAAATCACATGGTAGAGGAAACACGTGTTGGAAAGGAGCTTATGAAGCTTCATAGTAATATTTCATTAAAAGAAAAGTATCAGGACTATGCAAAAGCAATAAAATATATGTTCACAAACCCTCTTACATTTATTGTCTTATTTGTAATGATACTAACAAACTTTCAATTGTCATTTCAATTTTTCAATGCTGTTTATCTAAAGGATACATTGAAATTATCAGCAGCAATGACTTCACTATATCCAGGTATATCAGCAGTTGTTAATCTCCTTGTATATTTTATATTCATTCCGAGGTTAATGAAAAAACGAAGCTCAAAAGGATTAATTCATGGACTATTCCTATT
>JBEQBT010000319.1:0-3040 GCA_041639705.1 Clostridiaceae bacterium
CAATTGCATTTTTTGAACCTAATTTATTTTCCTAAGAATCTTTCTGAACTTGCTTGTAAAAGAGCTTCAAATGTCTTAGAAGGATTCTTTACCTTGCTTAAATATATCATTGCAGCAATAACATATGGCTTATATCCAGCTTCCTTGTAAAGAGGATCACGATATCTGTCAAATACTGATGCAGCAACCTCCCCTTCAATGCAGCTTACACCAGAAATATCTGCAGGTAGGCAGTGCATATATAGTGCTTTGCCATCCTTTGTAAGCTTCATCATTTCTTCTGTACATTCCCAATCCTTATGTTTTGCATTTTCTTGAAGAAGCTCTTTTTCAAGAACCTTTATTTCATCAAATTTACCTTCTCCATATAGATTAGTTCTCTTTTCCATTGCAGCAAAAGATGCCCAGCTCTTTGGATATACAATATCAGCATCCTTAAATGCTTCTTCCATTGAGTTGGATTTTACAAACTTTCCACCACTCTTTTCAGCGTTCTTCCTTGCAATTTCTTCTACTTCAGGCATTAAATCATAGCCTTCTGGATGAGCAAGTGAAACCTCCATACCCATTCTTGTAAATAGGCCAATTATTCCCTGTGGAACTGAAAGTGGTTTTCCATAGGAAGGTGAATATGCCCAAGTCATTGCAATCTTCTTTCCCTTAAGATTCTCTACTCCACCAAAGTAATGAATTATGTGAGCCATGTCTGCCATACTTTGAGTTGGATGATCCACATCACACTGAAGGTTTACTAAAGTTGGGCGCTGCTCTAAAACTCCATCCTTATAACCTGACTGAACTGCTTCAGATACTTCCTTCATATATGCATGTCCTTTACCTATGAACATGTCATCTCTGATACCAATTACATCAGCCATAAAAGAAATCATATTTGCTGTTTCTCGAACAGTTTCACCATGAGCAACCTGAGATTTTCCTTCATCTAAATCCTGAACTTCAAGACCAAGTAAATTACAAGCACTTGCAAAGCTAAATCTTGTTCTAGTTGAGTTATCACGGAAAACAGAAATTCCTAGACCACTGTCAAATATACGTGTTGAAATATTTTCTTCTCTCATTTTACGAAGTATATCAGCTACTGTAAATACTGCCTGCAATTCATCATCTGTCTTATCCCAAGTCCAGAAAAAATCGTTGTTGTACATGTTTTGGTGGTTCAAATTGCTTAGTTTCTCAATAAGATTTTTAATTTCTTTCATAATCTTCATCTCCTTAAATTTTTATATATATTTTGTTTTATAAACTTAATATAAATATCATTAGGATTTTTATAAATATTATTGTGAAATTTAGACAAGTACCTTTTTTTATAATTAAATATACAGTATAATTATTAATTATACAATTATATAAAATTAGTTTGACTAGTTAATCTAATTCTAATATACAAAGAATAATTTGTCAATATAAAAAGATTATGTATGGAGCTGAGTTTGCAGCTCCATTTTATTTTTCAAGAGATTTCTTAACAGCACGGAATATCTTCTGATATCCAGTACAGCGGCATAAATGACCAGAAATCTCTCTTTTTATTTCTTCATCAGTATATTTCTTGCCGCTTTCCACTAAAGCAGTTGTAGTAAGAATTAACCCTGGTGTACAGAACCCACATTGAACTGCACCTTCATCAATATATGCTTGCTGCACCTTTGAGAGCTTACCATCCTTAGAAACACCCTCTATTGTGGTAATCTTCTTTCCATCAGCCCATACTGCCAAATAAATACATGAATTTACTGCTGTTCCATCGATTAGAACAGTACACGCTCCACATTCCCCTACAGAACATCCATGTTTAACCCCAGTAAAACCCAGCCTATCTCTCAATACCTCAAGTAGAGCGTCCTTTACATCTACTTCAATGGAGTAGGTTTTATCGTTAACAATCATATTTATTCTCTTCATGTTTGCTTCACTCATTCCCATTACCTCCAGCTCTTTTAATTGCTTCTTTGATTGCCCTCTGTGTTAACACTTCAATAAGATGTTCTCTATAAGCCTTTGACCCACGCCATGAATCCCTTGCCTTTGAAGCTTTTATAGCATACTGGCCTATATTCTTTATTGTTTCTTCTGTAACTGACCTATTTATTGCATAACTTTCTGCTTCACCACACCTAATTGGTGTAGGCGCAGCTACTCCAAGTGCAATTCTAATATCACTAAATTTATCTTCTTCTACTTTGCAAACAACTGCAACACTAAGCATCGCTATGTCCATTGCTTTTCTATTGCAATACTTAATGTAATTTCCATTTAGTTGATTATAGTTTTCCTTAGTAATAATTATAGATTCTAAAATTTCACCAGACTGAAGCTTAACCCTACCTGGTCCATCATAAAAATCAGTTATGGGAACTATTCTCTTACCACGCACACTTTCCAGCTTTAATTGTGCATTTAGAGCAAACAGTGTTGGAGCACTATCAGCTGAAACAGCTCCATTACTTATGTTTCCACCAACCGTAGCCATGTTTCTTACCTGTGGTCCTCCCATAGAAACTGCTGCTTCGCTTAATACAAACAAATGCTTGTTTATAATCTCACTACCAAACAGCTGTGAAAAACTAGTCATAGCACCTATTGAAATGGATTCATCTTCTAATAATTTGATTTCATCCATACCTTTAATATTTCTAAGACTAAGAAGTTCTACTCCATCAAGTTCACCATGATGCATTTTAATAAGCACATCTGTACCGCCAGCTATGATTTTTAGATTTGGATTACTACTATACATTTCTACTGCTTCATCTAATGTTTTAGGTTCTAATACATTTCCAATATCAAACATTTCAATACCTCCTCTACAGTAATCCTGCTTCCTTAAATTTTTCAAATACTGATTGTGGATTCATAGGTATCCTATTAATAGCAATACCTGTTGCATCTAAAACAGCGTTTCTAATTGCAGGTGCAGGAGAAACAACAGGGTTTTCACCAAGGGACTTTTGCCCAAAGGATGCTGCGGGATCAGAAGTTTCAACAAATCCAACTCCAATGTCCGGTGTATCAAGAA
>JBEQBT010000320.1:0-3028 GCA_041639705.1 Clostridiaceae bacterium
ATTCCTTTGACATATACTCAGAAAATTCAAGTCCTTTAACTTCCATTCCTATATCATTCAGGAACTTTTCATCTGCTCCATATTCATTGGCAAATAGCTTTTTCATTCTTCTTACTCCAAGTCCCAGAACCTTGCCAAAGCCCTCTCCCCTTGCCATCTGGTGCAGTAGTTCCATTGAAGCATTTTTATTTCCAAATGTAAGCTCAAGTCCTCCCGTAATATCCTTATTAATAATCCCTGCTTCATAACACTCCATAACAAATGCTGTTGATGTTCCAAAGGATATTGTATCAATTCCATATGTGTCGCAGTAGAAATTAGCTTCAAAACAATAATCCATATCAAATATTCCACAGTTGCTTCCTACAGCAGCAACAGTTTCATATTCGCAGCCATCTACACAGACCCTGCTGCCCTTATATGGACCTGTTTTTAACTCAAAGTTGTCTGCAGCCTTGGCACATGCCATAGAACAACCAAACCAACATCCATCAGCCATCCCCTGGGTCACTCTCTTTTTAAGCTCATCTGAGCTTATTTTCCAAGCCTCAGGATTTGAACCATACTTGTAGTTATGTACTGGTAAAAGGTCATAATCATTCATAACTTCAACTATATTTGCAGTTCCAACTTCTCTTTTTCTTGTTTGAATTCCATCTAAGTCATGTATTTCCTTATGAAGCTTAAAGCCAACCTCCTGAAGAGTTTTAAAATCTGCAGGGTTATTCAAGTCTCCCTTAGTTCCTGTAAACTTAACAACTATAGCTTTTATTCTCTTATCCCTAAGTACAGTTCCTATTCCACCTCTTCCTGCCTGCTTTAATCTTTGAACCTTTCTTCTCTTATCATAAAAGGAAAAATTCAGTAGACCAAAAAGTGTATTTTCAGCTGCTTGTCCAGCAGAAACAACAGATATATTTCTCTTATCCTCCTCTGATTCAGCATATGCATTGGTTATCTCTTCAGCTATTAAATGACTGTCTCTGGATTGTACCCAGTCCTCATCTATTCTAACAATTCCATTATTTCCATCTATATATATTATTACATCCTTATCAGACTTGCCTTGAATCTCAAGTGCATCCCATCCAGAAAACTTTAGATATGGTCCAAAGTGTCCACCAACATTACTGTCAATCATTGTTCCTGTTAGTGGTGAAATACTTACAACAAGGGACTTTCCCGCTCCTGGATACTGGGTGATTCCCCCTACTGGTCCTGTTGCAATTATAATTTCGTTCTCAGGATCATTCCACTTTGTATTTGATGTTACTGCATTCCACAGATACCAGAGGCCAAATCCCCTTCCACCCGTGAATTTTTCCTTCATTTCCTCTGTTACATCCTTAGTTTTCATCTCACTATTTGATATATTTATGTATAAGGTTTTATTTGAATATCCCTTATTTATTTGTGCAGGTTTGTAATTAAGTGTATTTAAATTTACAGGCTTTGCCTTTAGGGCATTAACCTTTTTCTCATCAAGCTGACAGTTCATATATACCCTCCCATTCAATATGTTAATTAATACTAATCCTCAAGTGTTATCGCACCTGTTGGACATACTTTCACACATATACCACATGCTGTACATTTAAATGGTTCAACCAATTCCACGTGCATTCTCATGGATAGAGTTGGGCAAAAACCAGCGCACATATAGCAGCCTACGCATTTTCCCTTATTTAATAGAACCGAGCCGTTCTTTACCCTTATAAGGGCTTCCTCAGAGCATACGTCTATACACTCTCCACACTGATTGCATACATTAACAGACTCTATTAGTGAATCATTAATCCTTATTGCTGACTTTTTATGGTCGTTTACCTTAAAAAAGGCTTCTGAGCATGCTTCTTCACATTTGTGGCATCTAGTGCAAAGCTCTTGCTTTACAACAATCCTTTTCATTTTATCCCCCCTGAATAAATATTTAACCCATCATTGCTTAATTTATATTGGCTTCATATTTGACATATTTAATTTAATTATATCATATTAGGAAAGTTCTTTGTCTAGCCTTTGTATACTAAATTTTTATAACTAAATATTCAAATTTGTAATTAGCTGGTCAAATACTTTCCCCGACTGAATATACATATAATAATTACTTCTGGAGGTTTTATATGTTTAAAAGTAAAAATATTTTTATGAAAATATTGGATATTATTGTATGTACATTTATTTCTACAGGAATAATATTTGCATTAATATATATATTATTTCCATCTGCAAGATAAACTAAATAAAAACGAACTGTGAAAATACAGTTCGTTTTTATTTAGAAGCAATAGTAACAAGCTTATTTGCGTAATCATGCTTTAGTGCCATGGCTTCCTGATTTTCTGGGTCAACTTTTAATACTGAATTTAGGTATGTTAGTGCCTTGTCATAATTAAGATTTAAGGCTTCATTTTTTGCTGCAGTAATATTAGTGGTCGAGTGGGTTTTTTTAGATTCATTTATCTTTTCTTGTGCAGCATCATATCTTAGACTATCTGCTACATTTACTTTTTCAAAGGCAGAAATAGCTTCTTCATATTTTTTATCATAGAAAAGCTTTGCACCGTCTTCGAAGGCACCCATTGATAGGTTTAGCATAACTGCTCTATCTATAAGTTTGTTTATCTCATAAGTTTCACTTTTACTATATTTTAAAGCATTATCAAAATTATATACTGCTTCTTCATAATTTCCCTCAGCAAGACACTCCTGACCTTTAACTAAATAATCATTATAACTGCGATTATTATATGCCTTAACAGTAAATGGAATTGAAATCACTAGTCCAATTAAAATTAAAACAGTTAATATGGTTTTTTTAGGTAATATAATAATCCTTTTCAATTTCATCCCCCATTTATCACATTATTAATATATAATAGCTCTTCATTTTTTACCATTCGACACATATTATACACTATTCTGAATAAAAATGAAACATTTTGTAAAAAATACATAAAAAACCTAGTATTTTATTACCAGGTTTTTAGTGTCCTGTTATATGCTTTGTTCCACTGTTGCAGCTGCA
>JBEQBT010000321.1:0-3017 GCA_041639705.1 Clostridiaceae bacterium
GTTTCAAAAATGGGGTCTATGGGAAAAAAGATTTGTTTAAAGAATAACTGTATTTGAGATAAATGCTTGTAGATAGAGCTTTTATAATAATACTATCCTAATATGTTAATCTACTCGGGGGGGGGGAAGTCATATGAAACTTAAAAAGTTATTGCCATTATTTTTATTGGTATTTTATATAGCAAGCTTTATTCCATTTAGCACTTTGGAAAAAGCTCATGCTTCCCAAAGTAATGGAATATTTACATATTATAATGCAGATACTACCTCTGCATATAATAGATATGGAGTCAAGGGAGTAGTAGTGGAAGAAAATATAATCCAGTTTGATGACAGCATAATAGTAGTTTCAAGCAGTGGTGTATACCAGATAAAAAATGCTGCATCAAAAGAATATCTTTTTGCAGATAGGAACTACAGTTACAAGTTTGCTGGAAGATATGAAAATAATATTTATTTATTAGTAAAGAAAAGCGATTCAGAGTATTATGAAAAAAATTTACTTGTTCTAAATCTAAACAGCGGATTTTTTAGCTGGGAGAATTATTCATCCTCATTAGTGGACAAGCAGTTATTGGATTTAATTATTGATAATCAAGGAAATAAATTCTTCCTAATTGTAGATGTTTATACATATGTATTTGTTAAAATTGATAAAAATAATAATCTACTTGCGTATATAAGCACATATATAAGCAAACTAAGTGATGCAAAGATTTTGAAGCTTAAAAGTGACAAAAATAATAATATTTGGTTTGCTGCATATTTTGAAGGTAAGGATACAAAATATCATACTGATTCCTCTTCCACATTATATAGTATAGAAAAGACTTCTATTCTTACAAAGCTTAATAGCTATGGTGGCATTAAAGATTATCTTATTCAGGACAATGGGCATATTTGGTATATACCTGAACAGTATGGTGAAGGCTTGAAGGTAAGAAACTATATTAATCATTATGATAGGTATGGTAACTTAATAAAAGGATATAGTGTTAATAGTGTTGATAGTGTAGATGTAGACAATTATGGTGATATATGGGTGCTTGATTCAAAGGGTGTTAAAAAACTAGAAAATGATAAATTTGTAGATAAATATTCAACACCTGAATACATGAGCAGGTTAAGCATTGACAAAAATGGAAATATTTTGGTGTATGGTGAAAATGAAGTAGTATTAATTAATGGAAAGAATATAGAAAAATTTAAAATCGATTCCTTTGTTAGAAACAATGCATATGTAACGAAGGATAATTTAAATAATATTAAAATAATCAGCAGGGATGATTACAAATATCATAACCTTATGATTACAAGTATAAACAATGATGGAAGTTTAAAATCAAATGCTGTTTCAATCTTAGATGATGTTGCAGTAAGCAATGAACAAAAAAGCCAGATTGAAGGTACAGCAATAGATAGTGTGGATATTAATAATAAGTATTTTAATGCTTATAAAACTGCAAAGGTATATAATGATGAGACATATGTTTTTGCTGGTGATAATGAGTTATATCAAATTAAGGGGCTAAGAGCAAGTCTTTATGGAAACCTGCAAGGTAAAGTTTATGCGATAGATATTAAGGACAAAAATAATAAACCTCAACTATATGCTGTAAGTAAGGAAATAGTGCAGGATGGAAACGAAATAATAAATATATTCCTATCAAGTCTTGGAACAGATAATAATGCTCAAGCAACTAATAGTACGATACAAATTCCTACCTCAACCCTGCCAACTGATAATAAAAAGTATTTTAACCTGGAAAAATTTTTGCAGGATAGGTATGGTGCATTCTACATAGATGTTAAAGAAATTGAGACTAAAGAGGATTACTTATTCAAAAAAGTTGATGACACTCAAAATCCCAGTGAAGATTTAGTAGCTCGTAATTATTCTTCAACATATGCTGGTGCCTTTTTAGATGAATATGGAAATGTTGAATATGTACTTAAAAGTGGAATAAATAATTTGTATAGAGTATATAAGGTTTCATATTTAAGTGGTAATTATCTTATGACCCTTGATAATAGATTTGAAAATCAGGATTTGGATTTTGTATCCCAATATGAAAAAATCCAAAATGTAGTACAAGCCTATGATGGTACTCTATTTGCACTTGTTGATAATAAAATATATTCCAGAAAATATGGAGAGAGTCAATTTAAACTCCTAAATGAAATCAAGAATGCAAATAGTCTTGTTGCTGATAATTATGGAAAAGTTTATATAGGTACTGATGGTTTTGGTATAGTATATTATATGTATCCAAATTCAGGAGGAGTAGATTCTTCATACCCAGGGGTATCTTATATGAATATTTCAAAATACTCCAGACAAGTGCCAGTAGATTCAAATATAGAAATAATGTTTAATGAAAATTTATATAATAGTGCAAACTACAGTAAAATAACACTCAAGGATAAATTTGGAAACATTGTTCCCAATAGTTACTGGATAAACGGAAGTATATTGGTAATAAAACCAGAAAAATTGTTATACAGAAGCTCTTTTTACAAGGTCACAATACCATATAACTCTCTGAGCGATAAAGACAATAGAGCATTTAATACTGATTATACCTTTGACTTTATAACAGAAGGAGAAACTATTCCCCCAACAATTGTTAAAGCGTCTGTTGACAAAAATAACAATAGTGTAAGTATTTCGCTAAGCGAGGAAATTGAAAAGGGTAGTAGCTTTAGTAAAATTCTTTTCAATGATTTAAATGGAAGAAGTATAGGTTTTACTTCAAGCATAAATGGGAAAATATTAATAATTAAATATACTGATGTTTTGGTACCTAATACAACATACAAATTATCCATACCCTCCAGCAGCGTAAATGACCTTGAAGGAAATAAATTGATTAAGGGATATGATTTGTATTTTGTGTACAAATAAACTTTTTTAATGCTGATAAAGGTAATGTATAGGTATAGACATTTGATTTTCATTAGAAAATTAAATGAAACTTAAATTGTTTGCATTAAAAATGAAAATCTGTTAAAATACT
>JBEQBT010000322.1:0-2999 GCA_041639705.1 Clostridiaceae bacterium
TGATATTATACAGAGTCCTGATTTATTGAAGATGTAAGAGCGAACAGTGTTCGCCAGCAACCAAGGGTGCCAGGCACTTCACATTCACATTTGTTTTTAAATGTGAATGTGAAGTGCCTGGCACCCTTATTTTACGCTATTTTTCTACAATTGCTATACTAATGAGTTTGTTGTAGAGTTCTATGCTTGGTTCAAAATAAAAGCCGTAAAGCTTGCCATTCTTTTCATAAATACAGTTGTATGCACACCCTTTATTACCTGAGCATAAGTAACTGTACTGCTTATACAACTTTTCACTTTGTTTTTTAGATTTGCACTTTTCTATTTTAACAATATGCTTTGCATTTATGTTAAGCACTGGTTTTCTCTTACTTCCACTTAACTTGTCGATAATTAACTCTTTGTCAATTATATTGTATCTATATCTTTTATTACACTTCTTCCACAAATAAGCCATGTAAATAGTTACAAGTGGTATTATTCCATAACTAATAATCAAAAACTCCTCAAAAACATTTCTTAGACTGCTTAGTAATAAAATAGTATTAATAGAAAGTATTGCAGTACCTAAGAGCAAAATCCCCTTAATGCCTCTCTGCTTTTTGTACACAACGATCTCTTTATATAATGTCCCCATGTCTATCCCCTTCAATGTAATATTTTAACAAAGCTAATTATACAATGGTTTGAAGTTAAATACTAATGCTGAAAAACACCTATTATCCTGTCATTGCGACCGTAGCAGTGTTTAATATGGTTTATACCCTTGTATCTTATTGAAGGTAACCCGCCCGCCGTTTTAGTCACGTCTTTAAAATTTACAACTTTTCCAACATGTACCATTTGTATTGTATATTCTATGATATTTCAATGGCAGTTTATAATATAATTAATTATAATAGTTCATTTTATCACTACGAATTGATATGTATAAATTTCTTACTAATCATTGTATAATAAATATAATACTTACACAGGGGGATACACTTTTATGAAAAGATTAACTGCACTATTTATAGGGATTTTAATAGTATTAAATATAACAGGCTGTGGTAAAGATAAAACAAAACCAATTATAAATAATAATCCTACTACCGTAGAAAGCATAGGCAGTATAGAAAGCCCATCAGAAAATATATATGATAAGAATCTTAACAGCTATGATATGAGTGTTGAACTGGATCTAGCTGACAAGCTTCTTATTGGAGAATCAAATATAAGCTATGTAAACAATGAAAATATAGACCTTGATAAAATATATTTTCACATATACCCAAATGCATACAAAAGAGAAGCTACTGTACCTGTAGCCCCTGAGGATTTCGATGTTGCTTATTCAGAGGGCTTTAAACCAGGCTTTATTGATATAACTAGTGTATCAAGCAATAATAAAAGTCTTCTTTATAATATAGAAGGAACTGGGGAAACCATATTAAGCATAACCCCGGATTCTAAATTAAAACCAGGTGAGAGAATAGAAATTTCAATAGAATTTAAAGTAACAATTCCTCAGGTTGATGACAGGCTTGGATATGGAGCTGATTCTTTTAACTTTGGGAACTGGTATCCAATTGCTGCTGTTTATGATGCCTCAGGCTGGAACCTTGATCCCTATTACCCAATGGGTGACCCCTTTTACAGTGATGTATCAAATTACAGGGTTAATATAACTGTCCCAGAAAAGGTTATTGTTGCTTCAACTGGTGAAGCCGTGGAAGAAAGGGTTGTAGAGGATAAAAAAACATATACCTTTGAAGAAAAGTCTGTTAGAGATTTTGCATGGGTTGCAAGTGATAAGTTTAAGGTTGATGTTGAGGACGTAGATGGAATCAAGGTAAAAAACTACTATCTTTATGGAAGTAAGGACAGAAATGAATTTGCCATGACTGCAGCTAAGAACTCTATTAAAATATATAACAAAATATATGGAAAATATCCATACAAAACTTTTTCAGTTGTGGCTACACAATTTATATCCGGAATGGAGTATCCAGGTATAGTGTTTATTAATAAGGACTACTACTTTAATAACACTGATAAATTTTATCTTGAGGTTACTATTGCCCACGAGGTAGCCCATCAATGGTGGTACAGTACAGTTGGAAATGATGAAGTTGATGAAGCCTGGGTTGATGAAAGTCTGGCTGCATATTCAGAGGTTATATATTACGAAAATACTCAAGGCAAGGAATATGGAGACTCATACATGAAGAATGACTATATTAAAGTTTACAATGATTACAAAAATCAAATCCAGAACGGAGAAAAGATATTGCAGCCTGTATTTGATTTTAAGAGCTTAAATGACTATGCCGTGCTGGTTTATTATAAAGGCGCAATGATGCATGACGCTATTCGAAAAGAGGTTGGAGATGAGGTTTTCTTTAAAATTCTCAGAACCTACTATGACAAATATAAATTCAAAAATGCAACATCACAGGATTATATAAATGTCGTAGAGGAGGTTACAGGAAAACAGTGGGATGAATTTTTTGATAAGTGGTTGTTGGATAAGTAGGTGCCAGGCACTTCACATTCACATATGTGGGGTAATTCATCCTAATGTGTGAGCTACATCGTAGGGGCGAACAGTGTTCGCCCGAGGATACCTGCAATTTATGCTATGCTTTTATTGATGATCCGCAACAGCGGGCGAACACTGTTCGCCCCTACTACCGAGCCCAGAGGTGCCAGCCACATGAGATTATGAGATTTCACATTTTCCAAGCTTATGCAAAAACAAAAATGACTTAAACATAATGTTTAAGTCATTTTTAAATGGTTGCGGAGACAGGACTTGAACCTGCAACCTTCGGGTTATGAGCCCGACGAGCTACCAATTGCTCCACCCCGCGTCATTATAAGCACCCTTAAGGGTGTTGTATCTGGCAGCGACCTACTCTCCCATACCGTCTCCAGTATAGTACCATTGGCGTGTTCAGGCTTAACCATCGTGTTCGGAATGGGAACGGGTGTGACCCTGAAGCTATTGCCACCAG
>JBEQBT010000323.1:0-2997 GCA_041639705.1 Clostridiaceae bacterium
GGATTTTTACTTATTCTCAAGAAGAGGATACCGCTGCTGCTATATTGGATAAACAAATTCCAATTGAAGTTAAGGAATTAAGAAAAGAAATTCTTATGAAGCTTCAAAATTCTATTTCATTTGAAAACAACAAAAGACTTATTGGAAAAAAGCTTCAAGTAATAATAGATGGAAAGACAAGGGATAATCAATTTTATGGAAGGTCCTATGGAGATGCACCTGAAATAGATCAACAGATATTTATTAATAATGAAACTAATAGCCTTAAAAATGGTGATATCGTTAATGTAATAATAACAAAGGCCTACACTTATGATTTGTTAGGAGTTGTTGAATATGAATTTAGCAAATAGGATAACAATTTTAAGAATTATATTAGTACCTGTATTTTTGTTTTTCGTATTAGTAAATGTACCCTATGGTTCATATATAGCTACTGGGGTGTTTATAATCTCAGCATTAACTGATACTTTGGATGGTTATATTGCCAGGAGTAGAAATCAAATAACTAAGTTTGGTAAGTTCATGGATCCATTGGCTGATAAATTACTCGTTACTGCTGCTTTAGTAGCCCTTGTTGAAAAGGGAACATTATCAACTGGTGTTGTAATGATAATAATTGCTCGTGAATTTGCTATTACAGGTTTTAGATCGATTGCAGCATCAGAGGGTATTGTTATTGCTGCAAGTCCATGGGGTAAGGCTAAAACTGTGACCCAGATTATAGCAATTACTGCTGCATTACTTAAAATACCATATAATCAAATTCTTATGGGTGCTGCTGTTGTTATAACTCTAATATCTGGATTTGATTACATTTATAAAAATAGAAAAGTACTCATTACTAAGTAAATATTTATGGCTTCTAAAGCTTATTTTAGAAGCCTTTCTTAAATGAAACAAATATTATTGTATTTGATTATATTTTTATATTTTTAGGTCAATAATTTATAATAGTTTGATATACTATTATTTGTAAATCTTATTGACCATTTAAATAATATATATTATAATAATACAAGAACGTATGTTCGGAAAAAGTTGTGAAAGGAATGATTTTATGGATAGTGGAAAGCAAAAGGCTATAGATTTAGCAATGGGACAAATAGAAAAACAATTCGGAAAAGGTTCAATAATGAAGCTCGGAGAGGATTCAAAGCTAAATCTAGAATCAATCCCAACTGGTTCATTAGAACTTGATATAGCCCTAGGAATTGGCGGAGTACCAAAAGGAAGAGTAGTAGAAATTTTTGGACCTGAATCCTCAGGTAAAACAACTATTGCACTTCATATTATTGCAGAAGCTCAAAAAAAAGGTGGAGCTGCTGCATTCATAGATGCAGAACATGCTCTTGATCCTGTTTATGCAAAAAATCTTGGAGTTGATATTGAAAATCTTATTGTTTCACAACCGGATACAGGTGAACAGGCACTAGAAATAGCTGAAGCCTTGGTAAGGTCGAGTGCTATTGATGTAGTTGTTATTGATTCTGTTGCAGCATTGGTTCCAAAAGCAGAAATAGAAGGGGAAATGGGAGACTCACATGTTGGTTTACAAGCTAGGCTTATGTCACAGGCATTGAGGAAGCTTGCAGGTGCTATTAGTAAATCAAATTGTGTAGTAATATTTATTAATCAGTTAAGAGAAAAGGTTGGGATTATGTTTGGTAATCCTGAAACTACTCCAGGAGGAAGAGCTCTTAAATTTTATGCATCAGTAAGACTTGATATAAGAAGAATAGATTCGATAAAACAGGGCGATGAAGTATTAGGTAATAGAACAAGGGTAAAGGTTGTTAAAAATAAGGTTGCACCACCATTTAAGCAAGCAGAATTCGATATAATGTATGGTCAAGGCATATCAAAGGAAGGAAGCATATTAGATGCAGGAGTTAATAATGATATTATTCAAAAAAGTGGTTCTTGGTTCGCATATAATGATCAAAAGTTAGGTCAAGGAAGAGAGAATTCAAAAGCATACTTGAAAGAAAATCCTGATATTTCATTAGAAATTGAGAGTAAAATACGTTCAAAGCATAGTTTGCCATTACTCGTGGCAGCTGTTGCTGAGAAAAAAGAATAGCATCCCTTTTGGGATGCTTTATTTTGAGGTGGTTAAATGGTAATTACTAGTATAAAGAAACAAAAATACAACGGGGAGAGGTATAATATATATATTGATTATAAATTCACCTTTTCTGCTTCAGATGAGGATATAATAAAATATAAATTAACTGAGGAAATGAATATTGAAAGTGAAGAGTTAGAAAGCCTTATAAAGAAATGTGAAGAAACAAAGGCTTACAGTTATGCATTGAACTTACTCAGTATCAAAGATTATACTTCTAAGGATATTAAAACTAAACTTAAATTAAAACAATACTCTGATCAAACTATTCAGTCAGTTTTATCAAGATTGGAGCTTTATGATTTTGTAAATGATGAAAAATATGTTAAGAAATATATTGATTATAGCTTAAATATTAAAAAAACTGGAAAGAATAAAATACTGTTTGATTTACAGAACAAGGGAATAAAAAGTTCGGATATTGAATCTATTGAAATAGATGAAGATATTATGTATTCAAATGCATATAATTTAGCACTAAAAAAAATAAAATCAATTAGCAGTAATACAAAGCTAGAAGATAAGGTGTTCAGATATTTATTATCTAAAGGATATGACTTCGATTTAATTAGAAAAGTGTTGAGAAACTTATTTGATACTAAGGATAATGATTGATAATTTTTGATAGTATCAAACTTTCACAATAAAATAATGAAAATGAATAATATTTATAGCATGTGATATATATTATTTAATTAAATATTATAGCAGCTTAGAATCTTGAATTACTAAACTTGACATAATATTAAAACTATAATAAAATAGAGACAAATAATGGTTAAGTTTAAATACTTTTCGTTATTTATATGCATCTAAAATAGGCGTTTCTCATAGCCAATATATAAAATGTGAGATATTTTTGTATAAGG
>JBEQBT010000324.1:0-418 GCA_041639705.1 Clostridiaceae bacterium
GCAAGCTGCATTTCAACAACCTGAGTTTTAGGTATTGGAGGGTTGTTCATTTCACGCATCTGATGTCTTGACTGTGGATATCCCATATAAGGATTCACATGGTTCACTCCTTTAATTAAACTACAATAACATAATATTCGTTGATATAAAGATGTGTGAATAGGATTGTTATGAATCCAAGTTGAATATTGGCATCTGTCATCGTGAAGGAGCTAAAGATTGCTATGAAAAGTGCTCGTGTCATCCTTAACACAGCGAAGGATATTATAGGCATCTTAGGGAAAGATTCTTCACTACGTTCAGAATGACAGGCACTTTCATTTATTATGATGGGACAAGGAATAACTTTACCTATAAAAAACACAGCCAATTTTGGCTGTGTTTTTTATAGTTCTGGTATATTTTCAGTTTCAGTTGT
>JBEQBT010000324.1:428-2977 GCA_041639705.1 Clostridiaceae bacterium
CTGGGGCTGCGCACCCTGAGAAGCTTGCATATTTTGTGTACCCTCAAGCTCTTGCTTATACTGAGGTTCTTGGTTTGCCACATAGGTAACTCTATTCTCAAGTTGTTGGGAACACGTCTTTAAATCCTTTGCCAGCTTTTGAAACATTTGCTTTGCGTTTTCATCATTTGTATCCATTGAAAAGGTATTGCAGTTAGATTCGCATGATTTAAGCATTTCCAGAGTCTGACTTAACTTATTTACAACTGTCATAGTAAAAACCCTCCTTTTAGTTATGTTCAAGTTTATTATCTACACTATTTCTAGAAGTATGTAGGCAAAATATTACAGAGAGTTTAAAAGCAAGAATAAGAAGATTGCATATACTTCTGACATTGTTTAGAATTGAAGATATACAAAAGAATGAATTGGATAAGGGGAGATTTTAATTGTTTGAGATAGATATATGGGATAATAGACTAAAGTTCGAAACTGAGGCATCCCTATTTTCACCTGATTTATCAGATAGGGGAACAATGGCAATGCTTAGAAATACTGAAATTAAAGAAAATGACAAGGTATTGGATTTAGGATGCGGATATGGCCTTGTAGGGATATCAATTGCCAAGATCATTGGCCAGGAAAGAGTGTTTATGGTTGACATTAATGAGAAGGCAGTTGAGTATGCGAAAATTAACGCAGAAGGGAATGGAGTACCAGATGTAACGGTTAGAACTGGAAATGGACTAGAACCAATTGAAGATAGGGACTTTACATTAATTTTAAGCAACCCTCCTTACCATACAGACTTCTCAGTTCCTAAAGCCTTCATTGAAAATGGATTTAAATATCTAAGTGTTGGTGGAAGGATGGTTATGGTTGTAAAAAGGCTAGATTGGTACAAGAACAAGCTTACAGCCATATTCGGTGGAGTTAAAGTAGTTGAGGATGATGGATATTACATATTGACTGCAGAAAAAAGGGCAAACTTTACTTCCAAACCTAAAGAGAAGAAAACAACAAAAAAACATGAAAAACTCCAAAGTTTTAAAAAAAGGTAGGGATGCCAAAGGTGCCAGCCATCTGTAGGGGCGAACACTGTTCGCCCCACATTCTCATTTTCAACAGCTTTGTTAAACTGAGCATTAATTTATATTTACAATTTCTCTGACACAATAGTAAAGGTCTTAGGAATACCTTTATCGAACACTTCAGAAGACAGATTTTCTTCCTCTTCAAGCTGCTTTATAAATAATCCGCTCTGAGCAACTGCTGTTACAATCTCACCGAGAGTCCATTTTCTTAGTGTAACCCTTGGGATTTCCTGATGTATCTCTTCAGGTAGATACTTGGAGAATGCCACATCAGTTTCAATTAGGGAGGTATCAAAATAATCCCCTGTTATCTTATGTTTTCTTATTTTATATGTGGTTCCCTTAGATTCAATAAGCTTTGAAAAAGGGTGAAAATCTTGAATTATAGCTTTTCCACCAGGTTTAAGAAGCTTATAAAAAACATCCATAAATGGCCTTAAATCTGTAAAATAATGAAGAATTCCAAGCTCTGAAAAAACAATATCATAATCAGAGGTTAATTCTTCAGAGGATAGCTTTAACACATCTGAGACTATGTATCTAATTTTAACTCCTGCAGCTGCTGCAAGCTCATTTGCATAACGGGCGTTTTCCTCGGACATATCAACTACTGTTACATCTGCACCTAACAACGCCAGAGCAACAGCCTTGCTTCCATGGGAGCCAAGAAGGTTCATTATCTTCTTACCTTTAACATCTCCAAAATGTTTATATAAAGATAAAAGTCTCAGGGCAGGATCCTTTTTTATTTTAAGTACTGCCTCTTCAGGGGTGCCATATCTATTTATCCATGCTTGATAGGTAAGATAATTCCATGCTTTTTCATTAATACTGCTTAAGTCATTATCCATTTTTAACTCTCCTCTACAAAATCAAGTCTCTGCTACAATGTTACCCATTTCACTGGTATCATAACCGCCAATTCCTTTGAACTCAATTTTAAATTCCTCGGAACGAAGAATTTCCAACATTGCCTGAATAGGAGAAGTACCCATATCTTCCTTCTTAACAACCAACTCGTATCGTTCTTTTTGAAGTGGAATAAAATCGATGCCTTCAACCTGGCTTGCAATCTTTTCATTTCCCACAGCTACATCTGCACCACCTCGGCCAACCGTACTTGCTACGGTAAGATGTGATTGAGTTTCTAGATTATAGCCCTTAATTGAACTACCGTAAAAACCTAATAAACGCAGATGCTCATCAAGCAATACACGGGAGCCAGCACCCTTTTCCCTGTTTATCAATGTAATATCAGAACGCTTTAAATCACTCCAGGTTTTTATGTTTTTAGGGTTGCCCTTAGCAACATAAAAGCCCTGCATACGATAGGTAAGGTGAATAATCATAGCAGGAATTCCCGGAAGCAATCTCCTTACGAAAGGAACATTATATTGTCCAGTATCACCATCCCATAAATGGGAAGAAGCTACCTGAACATTGCCCTGATACAATGCAATTAAGTTGCTGTAACTG
>JBEQBT010000325.1:0-2927 GCA_041639705.1 Clostridiaceae bacterium
CATATGCTTCACTTGAGCCTCCTGGCATTATGGAAGGTCCATTCAGTGCACCTGCTTCTCCACCAGAAACTCCAATCCCAAGATAAAGCATTCCTCTTTCCTCTAATTCCTTAATCCTTCTTGTTGTATCATGGAAGTATGTATTTCCACCATCCATAACAAGGTCACCCTTACTAAGAAAAGGAATTAGTTTTTGAATAGTTTCATCCACTGGAGCTCCTGCTGTAATCATTAGAAAAATTTTTCTAGGCTTTTTTAAAGAATTTACAAAGGCTTCAATGTCATAAAAGCCTGATATATTTTTGTCCTTTGCCTCATCTTCCATAAAATTTCTTGTTTCCTCAGAAGTATAGTTGTAAACGGATATGTTAAATCCCTTATCTGCTATGTTCAAAGTAAGACTTTTACCCATCACTCCCAGTCCAATAAGTCCAATATCATTCATTTTATTACCTCCCGCTTTATTATGTATTAGGTTCTATATGTAAAGTAGCAATATTTTTTACATCATAAACAATTCAACTTGTCATCCTATGCATTAGGGAATGATCTCTCCCAAGATGTCTATAAGATCCTTCACTGCCTTCAGGATGACACTGTCAGTGGCTTTCATAGCATGGCTATTAGCAGTATAGAGTCAATAATAATTTCTATATAATAATAGGTACAAACCCATTAATAAGCTATAATTGACTGCTGTCATCAAAAAACTAACTACTAGCTTACTTTATCAATTCCTTGTTAATTACATTATCAGGATTCTCTCCTCTTAAAACCTTTTCAACATCGCCTACACATTTATCACCCATGCCCTTTAAGCACTCATATGTATAAGCTGATGTATGGGGAGTTACAACTACATTATTATACTTAAGCAGTGGATGATGCTCATCTATTGGTTCATCCTCAATTACATCCAAACCCAAGCCTCCTATAATTCCTTCATCCAATGCCTTTAATAAACTTTTTTCATCCATTAGTGCTCCCCTTGCAGTATTTACTATATATACTCCCTTTTTCATTAGAGCAAACTCCTTTTGGGATAGCATATGGTAGCTATTTTCATCTACAAATGCATTTAAGGAAATTATATCTGCGCTCTTTAAAAGCTCCTCCAGGGATACAGGTTTAGCTCCTCTTTTTATAATCTCTTCATTTGTGAGGTTTGGATCGTATGCAATAAGGTTTGCATTAAATCCATTCTTTAAAATCTCCCCTACTCTGCTTCCAATATTTCCAAGCCCAATTACTCCTGCTGTCTTACCCTTTACTTCATATCCCATAAATTTTGCTCTCTCTGACCATTTACTACTCTTAACCTTCAGGGATGCAGGAACCACCTGTCTTAAAACTGTCATTAGAAGAGCAATTGCATTTTCAGCTACTGCCTCCCTTTCTACAAGTGCCTCTACCTTTGTAATAAATGTACCTTTTTCAGTAGCAGCTGCCACATCAATATTGTTATAACCTATTCCATGACGGGTAATTAACAGGGTTTCATCCTTGTTCTCAAAAAATTCTCTATTATATAAAGCAGTAACACTTGCAATAATAATTGAATAGCCCTTAAGCTTTTCTGCTAATTCAATTCCTCCCATATCCTTAGGAAGATTAAATCTTTCTACCTCTCCTAAGGTTTTTAACCTTTCCATATGTTCTTCAAAAATATTTCCAAAACTGCTTGAATTTACAATAGCAATCTTTACACTCACTTTTATGTCTCCCTTCTTTTGGTTAATATATTTATCGAAAGTTAATTATCCAATAACTTTATTTCTATTATTAGTGTTAACAAAATTTATGAAAATATTTTTCACATTATTCTTGTTGCATAAAATAATTTTATTTTCTATAATTATATATGATAAGAAAATAATTTTCAACTATTTTTAAATAATAATTTACTTTTCTCCAAAACTAACATATTATGTACTTATACGCTCAAAGAAAGGTGATATAATGGAAGCTACTCCAAATGTAATTCTTCAAATTAAATCTCAATACAATACATTTAACGAAACGGAAAAAAAGGTTGCAGAATATATTATAAATAATCCAAGTGATATAATTTATTCCACCATAAGCCAGGTAGCAGAACAGCTTGATGTAGCCGATGCTACAATATTTCGTTTTTGTAAAAAAATTAATTTAAAAGGGTTCCAGGACCTTAAGATTACTTTAGCTACAGAATTTACTAAAGGAACAAATAGTTATGCCAATGAGCAAATAGATGCAACTGATAATGAACAAACTATCATTAACAAGGTTTTTAATGCTAATATTACAGCCTTAAATGATACACTTCATTCTGTTGATTCAAAGCTTATAGAAAAGGCTGCCAATACAATATTATCAGCAGACCAAATTGTATTCTATGGTAATGGTGGTTCAGGTGCAGTTGCAATGGATGCCCATCAAAAGTTTTTGCGTACTGGACTTAGGGTTTCTGTTTATACAGATAATCACCTGCAGCTCATGTCAGTTGCACAGCTTACAGAAAAGGATTTAATAATAGTTTTTTCTCACTCTGGCTCTAATTTGAACATGATAAATTTATTAGATATTGCTAAGGAAAATGGAACAAAAAGCATAGGAATTACTTCCTTTTCCAGATCTCCAATTGGTGAAAGGGTAAATATTTCTATTAATGCCATCTCACAGGAAACCGGATATCAATTTGAAGCTTTTGCATCTAGAATTGCTCATCTTACCTTAGTTGACTCCCTATATATTAGCGTTATGCTAAAGAGAAAGGAATTAACAGATGCTGCAGTGAAAAAAATGCGAAATGCTATCGCATTAACAAGAATGTAATTTCAGTGAACTCCTTCAGCTAAAGCTGAACATCGAGACTTCAGGTGGGGACTCTACCCCACCTGAAGCAAAAAGTGGAAACTCCACCTTATAGAAGGTGGAGTCTTAGAAAT
>JBEQBT010000326.1:0-2854 GCA_041639705.1 Clostridiaceae bacterium
CAACACTTGAGGTAATATTTCAAAATCAATTGGAGGTCTGAAACTTCCAAATCTAGAAAAGATAGGTCTTGGGAATATTGATGGAACTGTTGGTATAGATAAGTCATCAAACCCGTCAGGATGCTTTGGAAAATCATTAGAAAAATCAGAGGGCAAGGACACTACGACAGGACATTGGGAAATTGCAGGTATAATACTTGACAAGGCATTTCCTACATATCCAAAAGGCTTTCCAGAGGAAATAATTAAGGAGTTTGAAAAAAGAATTGGAACTAAAACCCTTGCAAATACAGTTGCTTCTGGAACTACAATTATTGAAGAACTAGGTGAGGAGCATGTAAAAACAGGTTATCCAATTGTTTATACTTCAGCAGATAGTGTTTTTCAAATTGCAGCACATGAAGATGTTATTCCTCTAGAAAAGCTATATGAAATGTGTAGGATAGCTAGGAATATTCTCGTTGGAGAACATGGGGTTGGAAGGGTAATTGCTAGACCATTCACAGGCAGTGTGGGAAGCTTTAAAAGAACATCAAATAGAAGAGATTTTTCATTAAAACCAACAAAGAAAACGATGTTGAATCATATAGTTGAAGCAGGAATGGATGTATATGCTGTTGGAAAAATTGAGGACATATATGCTGGTTCTGGAATAACAAAGGCAGTACATATAAAAAACAATATGGATGGAGTAGACAAGACACTTGAATATATGAAGGAGAAGAGCAAAGGTTTAATATTTACTAACCTAGTTGATTTTGACATGCTATATGGACACAGAAATGATGTTCAAGGATATGCTAAAGCTCTAATAGATTTTGACAATAGACTACCTGAAATAATAGATTATATGAGGGATAGTGATGTAATTATTATAACAGCAGATCATGGTTGTGACCCTACTACCCTAAGCACTGATCATTCCAGGGAGTATATTCCAATACTAGTATATGGTAAGGAAATTAAAGCAGGTGTAAACCTGGGCATAAGGAATACATATTCAGATATTGGAAAGACGGTTGAAGAATTATTAAATGTTGAATCTGATAATGAAGGTATAAGCTTTGCAAGGAATATTTTGAAATAGAGGTGTTAATATGAGTGACATTAGTATGATAATGGAAGCATGTGAGTTTATAAGAACTAGAATTAAGAATACTCCTGAAATTGGTCTTATACTAGGCTCAGGGTTAGGATCCCTTGCTGATGAAGTTGAAAATAGGGTTGAAATAAAGTACAGTGAAATACCTAATTTTCCGGTTTCAACAGTTGCTGGTCATGTAGGCCAATTTGTATATGGAACACTTGAAGGTAAAAAAGTAATTATGATGCAGGGAAGATTTCATTTTTATGAGGGTTATGATATTAAAACTGTTACATTACCTGTAAGGGTACTGAAGATGCTTGGAATTGATAAGCTAATAGTTACAAATGCTGCAGGTGGTGTGAATATTGATTTTAAACCAGGAGATTTAATGATAATAACTGATAGTATTAATTATTCAGGAGTAAATCCCCTCATTGGAAAAAATCTTGATGAATTTGGACCTAGATTTCCAGATATGTCATCACCATTTAACAAAGAACTAATTAGTGTAGCTTTGACATCGGCAAGGGAGGAAGATGTTCATGTGGTTCAAGGAACGTATTTTATGTTTTCCGGGCCAAATTATGAAACTCCTGCAGAAATAAGAATGGTAAGGACACTTGGAGGAGATGCAGTAGGAATGTCTACTGTGCCTGAAGTAATAGTAGCAAATCACAGTGGCATAAGGGTTTTGGGAATTTCCTGTATAACCAATATGGCGGCAGGTATTCTTAACCAGCCCTTAAACCATAAAGAGGTAATTGAAACTTCAAATAGAGTTAAGGATAACTTTAAAAAACTAGTTCGAGGAATTGTTAAAAGAATGTAGGAGGTTATAAATATGGATTACCTTTCAATGATTAATGAGGCAAGGGACTTTATTAAGAGTAGAATTAATATTACACCTGATGTAGCTGTAATATTAGGTACTGGACTTGGAACCCTTGCAGATCACATAGAGAATAAAATAGTTATTAAATATTCTGAAATTCCCCACTTCCCATTATCAACAGTAGTTGGTCATGCTGGGGAGTTCATTATAGGTGATATTGGAAATAAAAAAGTTATGGCAATGAATGGACGGTTTCATTTTTATGAAGGCTATGATATGAAACAGGTCACATTGCCTGTAAGGGTTATGAAAGCACTGGGAATAGACAAAATAATTATAACCAATGCTTCTGGTGGTATGAATGTTAACTTTCAAGCTGGGGATTTAATGATTATAACTGACCACATTAATATGCTTGGTGCAAATCCATTAATTGGACCTAATTATGAAGAACTGGGACCAAGGTTTCCGGATATGTCTGAGGCTTATAACAGGGAATATATTAAATTGGCATTGGATGCAGCAGCAAGATTGAATATTAGTGTACAAAGGGGAGTGTATGTGGCATTAACAGGACCTAATTATGAATCCCCAGCAGAACTAAGAATGCTAATTAGAATGGGTGCAGATGCAGTTGGTATGTCAACAGTACCTGAGGTAATTGTAGCAAAGCATGGAGGAATGAAGGTCCTAGGAATCTCTTGCATAACAGATATGGCACTTCCAGAAGGACTTGAACCATTAGATCATAATAGAGTTGTAGCTACTGCTGATAAGGCAAGGGATAAATTGGTTTTGCTAGTGAAGGAAATAATTGCAAGTATGTAATTTATAAATTAATGATGGGGGAAGAAAAATGAGGGCTGTAGATTTAATACACAAAAAAAAGCATGGTGAAGTTTTAACTAAAGAGGAGATAAATTTCATCGTTCAAG
>JBEQBT010000327.1:0-2847 GCA_041639705.1 Clostridiaceae bacterium
AAGGTCTCCGTCATTTCCATAGGTATAGTAAATCTTATCTGCACCATTATATTCAAAGGTCACCTTATCACCTATCAGATGATAATTAGTAATGATATTTCCAGCCTTCTTCTCTGTCCTTATACCTCCTGAGTTGTACTTGAAGGAAATATCAAGTCCGTTGCCTGAGATTGTTTTTAACTGTCTGCCTTCCTCCCATGTATAGGTGTATCCATCATAGGTTATT
Organism: Clostridiaceae bacterium; assembly: GCA_041639705.1. Lineage (GTDB taxonomy): Bacteria > Bacillota > Clostridia > Clostridiales > Caloramatoraceae > JARDZI01. Next base: position 227 of record JBEQBT010000327.1, read on the forward strand.
GTTTTTCCGTCATATGCTGTAAGCTTATCCTTCCAGTTATCATCTCCATAGGTATAGGATATTGTGTTTACTGGGTTTGATAGAACAGCATCAGTTGTATATGCATATTCAATCTTGTTTAATATATTTCCTCCAGCATCATATGAATATGCGACTGTTTTATCAAGTACCTGGTTATCTTCCCTTATCAGCTCATTTAGCTCATTGTAATAATATTTTATTGTCTTTCCGGCATCGTAATTATTGGTTGTTACAAACTGGCTTGTTCCAATTACAATTGTGGAAGTTTTTAGCCTTCCTATACTGTCATAGGCATAGGATATAGTATTTGCTGATTTTGGGATTGTAATTGTTTTTATTCTGTTATCATTGTCAAAGGTGTAGGAGGTTACATAGGTTTCTGTCCCTATTTTTTCTGTAACCTTATCTACGTTATTGTCCTTATCATAACCGTAGGTTAGGGTATTACCTTTTGTATCACTAACCTTAACAAGCCTGTCGGATAAATCGTAATTATATCTGTAGTTCACTTCATTTACAAGGTCTTCCTGGAAACCAAGATTACCAGCACCATCATACTGATATTTGTACCTTGCCGCCCCTTCATATTTATCAGCTATTACCCTGTCTAGATTATCATAATCACTGCTTATCTTCTGATCATTTCCATAGGCTGATTCCAGGAGTCTTCCTGTTTTTAAATCATAACTGTTTGATATCAAGTTTTGTGTTCCTACAGAAACGCCTGTAACATTCCCTAAAGAATCATAATTGAAGGCATAACTAAAGACATTATGGGTTATTGTCTTTATTGCATCATTCTCATAGGTATAACTGTTGGTTATAGTTTTCCCATCAGTATTCTTGGACACACTTAATAAGCTGTCAAGGTCAGGGTCATATGAATAGAAGGTTGTTTTACCCTTTGGATCTATTAAGCTATCCAGTGTGCCCTTTGTCAGGTTGTAGTTGTATTTTACCGCATTTCCAGAAGGGTCTTTAATTTCTGTTGCATAATTACCGTTTGATATATCATTTTCATCATTCGGATCAGTGTTATATTTAGCCTCTGACTTCAGGAATAGTGCTGCATCCCCTACCTTTGATGTTAATGGATTACCATATTTATCATAGGTAAATAAAGTTATAATTCTTGTGCTTAAATAGATCTACCTGGATTTTACTTCTTACATTATATGAAGCACAGCATTCTAAATATTTTTTTGGTTTTTCAAGCACAAAAACCTCCATTCACAGTTTTCTATTACATAATTTCTTGTAAATGGAGGTTTAGTGGTAGAAACATTTAATGCTTGTAATTACTAAACCTAATTGTGTATATTCCCAGCTATATCCATAGTGTACTTTCATAATAATAACTGAGTTATCTATGGATGTTCTCTTGTTTTTGCGTACTCAGCTATTATTTTTTTTCTATAATATGATGCCTGCTTTTCTAAGCCTGAGTCAGTTAAATGAACATCATTTATCCATTGAAAATAATGAGTTAGTTCATGTGTAATAGACCCTAATATTGCAGCGAGTGCATTGTCATTTCCCCATTCCTCGGCCATTTGCTGATAGTCACCTGTTGCTATTTTGATATAGGGTTCATCCTTTTTACTAAACGGTTCAAAAAAGGTAGCTGAAACAAAATCTCCATCTAAAGCTTTGATGCAAGGACTACTTTTAAAATAAACTATTACCCTAATCGGGAAATGAAACTCTCGTCTTAACCAGTTTCCAAAATCAACGCATGCACGTTTTACTTCACTATCTATGCCATTTTGAAACCGAAATCGTAACCCTCTACGTCTTTCATGATTACAAATATCTTCATTATTTCTCTTTATAGAAGCTTTCCAAATGTTCATTTTATATACTTTCCTCCACGAAATCTATTTACCCCAAATATTCGGATCTCGATGACTTTTACCAGGTGAATGTTTAGGTAATGGCTTTGGTTTTTTGTTTGGGTTAGGATTCCAATCGCCTTTTCTTTTTTTCTCTTTTCTCTCTCTACCTTGTTTCTTTTGTTTTGGTCTTGCATATGGGTCTGGATCGTATGTGGTTTTTGACTTACTTTTTGATTTCGCATACTTAATAGGATTTAATCCAGCTGCATCAAGCGTTATAGCTGTTCCTAGAGCTAGAGCGGTGCCTACCGCCCAAGGCATCCATGTAGGTGCAGTTGCAACCAATACAGGTATAAACCAGAAGTCTCCATGAGGATCTACATTCATGATTGGATTATTTCCACCATACGCAAATAAGTTGACATCTGTTAGTTCATCATTTGTATTACCTAGTTTTTTTAATATTTCTGTTGTATCTGCGTTTAAGAACCTACCCCACTCAGAGTTATAATACCTACTTTGTAGATAGTACAGTCCAGTCTCGGTATCATACCTATATCCTCTATACCTGTATGGATTCTTCACTCCAACAGTATCCTTTGAAGCATCAGTTATAGATATAAGCTTACCCCAGGAGTCATATACATATGATGCAACCTCAGCCCCATTTTCATCAAGCAGCCCTACAATATCTCCTTGAGCATTTCTTACATAATAGTATTCTACACCATTTAAATTCATGGATACAAGGCTGCCGTCACTTCC
>JBEQBT010000328.1:0-2778 GCA_041639705.1 Clostridiaceae bacterium
ATCTCGAAAACTCATCAAATCAATCTAAAAAAATATTACTTCATTGTTAATTAAATTAATAAAAAAAAGATCAAAATTGAAATTTGAAATTTAAGACCTGCTTATTTGTTGTATTCTATATCCTATACTCGTAATTTAAATACATAATATGTTAGGGTTTATATAAACAGGTCTTCCTTGTAATTATTTACCTATATATTTAATTCATTCAAGAAAAACAAAAGAAATCGTATTATCAATTTTTATAAAAATTATTTTAGCTCTAAATATTACATAGCACATTTATTTCTAAATACACTAAATTACTTTTATTGAGTGGAATTCATTTTCTTCTAAATCAAAAAATGCAGTACTATCATTGTCTATATATATTTTTTTTATAAACAATCTAACCTTAATTTTATGGCTTTTCATTTATTCACCTTCTTTTCTAAATATCTTAGATATAGTTTCTGTTCATTTTATATTCTATATTCATATGATAATAAAATTCTAAAATTTTTTTATTTTAAAATACTATCATAAATAAAGTCTATTTATGATATAGGATATAAAGAAAAACATATTTGTACATTAAATTATGATTACTTACAAACAGAATATTATGACTAGTTTGTTGTTAAACTAAAAACCGATCATAAACCCTGTATTTTTCAGTAATAAAACCTTTATAAAAAGAACTTGCATAATATTTTTATTACAGTTTGTCAGTGAAAAATGTAAAGGTTAAATTATGTTCCATTGAATTTCCATATATCGTTCCCGATATTATTATGTGCGCAGCAGTTTTATTCATATAATCAGTAATATCCAGAATTTTGTTATTTAAATACATCCTATGTTAAGGTTCTCCCTGAGCGCAACTCTTCCATCATATCAAGTGCAAGATTTAAATACATTTTATGTTTAGGTTCTCCTTTCCTATGCAATAAGCAGGCATCACACTTATCTACTTAAATACATCCTATGTTAAGGTTCTCCATTATATCATAACCATCTAGCAGAAATGTATTCAGATTTAAATACATCATATGCTAAGGTTCTCCCCTCTAGATTTTAAGCCATTTCTAAAAATACAAAATCCATTAACTTGCAGTATTATCAGCAATCACAGCTGTTTCTCCAAGCATCACCATCTTTTATTAGTTTATAAATTAAATTTCTCTTAGAACAAGGCATTTCAATATTTACAGAAATTTTTTAATATTGGAGGTTGGAAAGAAAGTAATTTTATACTTACATTATAAAACAAATATTCATTTAGTGAAGGATACTTAACTCAAGGTATTTATTTATTGGGCTGTATCCATAAATACTTTAACTTCCTAAGCCCAGGAACCTCCTGTCTTCAGCTCATAGACTTCTTTACATGTAACTTCAAACACATCTCCTCTGATATCAGAAATAGTTGGGAATATGAAAATAATCTATATAAACAAAAACTCCCTAAACTCCCCCACAGTCCTAAAATAATAATCCCCATTGCTACTCATATAATCAATAATACCTTCAATTTTATGTGACCATCCTGCTCCAGCAAAATCCACATCACAGCTTTTAGCCATTACAAGTCCTGGTTTCAGATCATCTACTACCAGGGCCTCTGATTTGTCCAGGTTAAATGCTTTTAATATTTCTCTAACTGGATATGGACTTGGCTTTCTTTTAGCAGGTTCATCTTCCCAGCCAAAAATCATGTCAGGGATTATTCCGCATTTTAATTTATAGTCCCTCTCTATCTGCGCCTTCTCAGAGTGGGATACTACAGTTAGTATTCCACCTATGCTTTTAAATTCATTAACTAATTCTGGAATCCCTTCATAAAAATCAGGTATCCTTGCTTGCGTATAGCTTTTCCACACCTTGTACTGATACTCCATTTCTTCCTTTGTGAACTTCATTATATCATTACACAACTCTGAAAATCCTGGACTGAAGCAGTATCCAACAAACTCTTCCAGAGTTAAGGGTTTCTCATTAGGTCTTATAACACTAAGAGTATCAGCAAAGGAAGGGTAATGTATTTCAGGTGTACTTTTAACTACTGTATCATCATGATCTAGTATTAGGCAGCGATATTTAAGCTTCAAATTAAAATCCCCCTCGTCATTTATGTTCAAGTGTTCACATCAACCTTTTGTTCATTATAATCCTTAACCATGGGAAAATAAAGAAGTTAATTATTTTTTATCTATACCCCACTTCCAATGTTTACACCTAATATAAAAATGAGTTATAATTCTCATGGATGGAATAATATCATGTAGTTACACAAAAAATAAATCCTATATATTGCTTTGAAATACAACTAATTTAAACAAATTTGAAAGGGTGATATAAATGAGTGCTACATTAAATCATTTAGAGCCAAGGGAAGTGTTTAGTTATTTTGAAGAGATAACCAAAATTCCAAGGGGGTCTGGCAATGAAAGGGGAATAAGCGACTTTCTTGTTGATTTTGCAAAGAAGAATAATCTTGAGGTTATTCAAGATAAGGCAATGAACATAATAATTAAAAAGCCTGGAACTTTAGGGTATGAAAATGCTCCAACAGTTATTATTCAAGGACATATGGACATGATTAATGAAAAAAACAAGGGGACAGAGCATGATTTTGATAAGGACCCACTTAAATTAAGAATCCTAGATGACATGGTCTATGCAACAGGAACTACCCTTGGTGCAGATAATGGCGTAGCTATAGCATTAGCAATGGCAATATTAGCCTCAAAGAACATCCCCCATCCTCCAATAGAAGCTTTGATTACTACTGAAGAG
>JBEQBT010000329.1:0-2767 GCA_041639705.1 Clostridiaceae bacterium
AGTTCCCAAATGATGTGTTTGGCATGGCACTAAATCTAGAGGAGGACAACGTGGGAGCTGTGCTGTTTGGCTCAGAAGGGGATATTAAAGAGGGAGATATAGTTAAAAAAACAGGAAGAGTAGTAGAAGTTCCTGTTGGAGAAGAGCTTATTGGAAGAGTAGTAAATGCTCTTGGAATTCCAATTGATGATAAGGGACCAATTAAAACAAGTAAAACAAGACCTACTGAAGCACATGCCCCAGGGGTTATTGATAGGAAATCAGTAAAGCAGCCACTTCAGACAGGAATTAAAGCAATAGATGCAATGATTCCAATAGGAAAAGGCCAGAGGGAGTTAATAATTGGTGATAGGCAAACAGGAAAATCTGCTATAGTTTTAGATACTATAATAAATCAAAAGGGTAAAAATGTAATATGTATATATGTGGCGATTGGACAAAAGCAATCTACTGTTGCTCAATTGGCAAAGACTCTAGAAGATTTTGGAGCAATGGATTATTCAATTGTAGTTTCCGCTTCTGCATCAGAAGCGGCACCTTTGCAGTATTTGGCCCCCTATTCGGGCTGCGCAATGGGTGAGGAGTTTATGTATAATGGCAAAGATGTTTTAATTATATATGATGATTTATCAAAACACGCGGTTGCATATAGAACTATGTCTCTATTACTTAGACGTCCTCCTGGAAGAGAGGCATATCCTGGAGATGTGTTTTATATTCATTCAAGGCTTTTAGAGAGGTCTGCAAAGCTCTCGGATGCATTAGGCGGTGGTTCTATGACAGCTCTTCCTATAGTAGAAACCCTTGCTGGGGATGTAACTGCATATATACCTACAAATGTTATTTCCATAACAGATGGGCAGATATTTTTGGAAACAGATTTGTTTTTTTCAGGAGTAAGACCAGCAATAAATGCTGGAATATCTGTATCTCGAGTTGGGGGAAGTGCCCAAACAAAAGCAATGAAACAGGTAGCAGGCACATTAAGAATAGAGCTAGCCCAGTACAGAGAGCTTGCAGCATTTGCCCAGTTTGGCAGTGATCTAGATCGGGATGCCAAGGCAAGAATAGATAAGGGGCAAAGAATTGTAGAGATACTAAAGCAGGAACAATACAAACCAATGAAGCTTCAGGATCAGATAGTAATTCTATATGCAGTAGTAAACAACTATCTTCAAGAGGTTCCTGTTATAGAAATAAGAAGATTTGAAGAGGAGTTTCAAGATTATATTCATACCCACTATAGAGATTTAAGAAAGAAGATTGAAGAAAAAAAAGAACTTGATGATGAAATAAAAAATCAGCTGAATAAGGCAATTGAGGAGTTTAAGACTTTGTTTAAAATATAAAAGTGAGGGGATAAGCTTGGCACTAGGCATATTAGATATTAAAAGAAGGATAAAGTCAGTAAAAAATACTCAAAAAATTACAAAAGCTGTGAGCCTTGTGGCAACCTCCAAATTTGGGAAGATAAGACCTATGATGTATAGGGTATCAGCATATTTTGAAAAGTATAGTGAGGTAATAGAAGAGACATTTCTTAATATGGATCTAAAAGAATCACCCTTTTATAAATCAAATAATTCTGATACTGATTTATATATAATAATTACATCTGACACAGGACTCTGTGGAAATTATAATGCTAATGTTATAAACACAGCATTAAAGGATATGTATAGTAAAAAGGTTCTATTAATAACCATTGGAGAAAGGGGTAGAAACTATTTCAAGAGAAGAGGCTATGAAACCCTATCAGAATTTGTTGAAATAGGAGATAATCCTTCCCTTGAGGATGTAAATAATATTATGCTAGAGGCTACTAACTATTTTAAACAAGGGAAGGTGAAAAATGTTTATATTGTGTATACTAAGTTTTACACTCCCCTTAAACATGAAGTCAAGGTTTTAAAGGTGTTGCCCATCGAGGGAAACAGGGAGAAAAGTGATAAACTTTCCAGACCCGAACCAACCCAGGCTGTGGGGTCTGCTGCACAAAGTATACCAGATCACCAAAAGGATGAATTGAGGACATCCGATCCTCACCAAACTGTAGAGTCTGTTGCCCACAGCAGAACAGAATACCAAAGCAATGCTTTATGGTTATTTGAACCATCCCCAAAAGAAGTATTTGAATTTGTTTTTCCTAAATACCTTAATTCTCTTATGTATTATACGGTTATTAATAGTATATCAAGCGAATATTCATCAAAAATAACCTCCATGGAAGGCGCAACTAAGAATGCATCGGATATTTTAACAAAGCTTCAGAACATATATAACAGAGCAAGACAGAGCAGCATTACTCAGGAAATTACTGAAATTGTAAGCGGAGCAGAATCCTTAAAAGGTTAGGAGTGGTAAAATGCCAAGGGGAAGGATAGTACAAATTATAGGTCCAGTAATTGATATAAGATTTGAGGATGGACATCTTCCAAGTATATTCAATGCCATACATATAAAGCATGATAATGGAGTACTTGTTACAGAGGTTATGCAGCATATAGGTGATGATATAGTGAGGACTATTGCAATGGATACAACTGAGAAGCTTGTTAGGGGTATGGAGGCTGTGGATACTGAAAAACCTATTATGGTACCAGTTGGTAAGGAAACTCTTGGAAGACTTTTTAATGTTTTAGGGAAACCTATAGACAGGGGTGAAGAAGTTAATGCAAGTCAGTATTACCCTATTCACAGGCAAGCTCCATCCTTTGCAGAACAGTCTGTAGAGGCTGAAATGTTTGAAACAGGTATAAAAGCAATA
>JBEQBT010000330.1:0-2749 GCA_041639705.1 Clostridiaceae bacterium
AACTGCAACAGTTGCTGTACTTCCTGAGGTTGACGATGTGAATGAGGTACAGATAAACCAGAATGATTTAAGAATTGACGTATACAGATCATCTGGCCATGGTGGACAGTCAGTTAACACTACAGACTCAGCAGTTAGAGTAACTCATATTCCTACCGGCATTGTAATTGCGTGTCAGGATGAAAAATCACAGTTAAAAAACAAAGATAAAGCAATGAAAATATTAAGAGCAAGACTTTATGAAATTGAGCAGCAAAAGCAGAAGAGTGAAATAGCTGAGGAAAGAAAAAGTCAGGTTGGAACAGGGGATAGGAGCGAGAGAATAAGAACCTATAATTATCCTCAAAGTAGAATTACAGATCATAGAATAGGATATACAGCATATAAATTTGAAGCATTTCTTGACGGTGATCTTGATGATATGCTAGATGCATTAATAACTGCAGATCAGACTGAAAAGCTTCAGGCAACTGGGGAATAGTAATTAACACCACAGATTTCTGTGGTGTTTTTTAAAAAGAGGTGGAATATGAAACGGTTCAAGGTAAACAAGGGATTGTATTTATTACTTCCTATAATTATGGTGCTTATAATAGCTGCATATTTATTTGTTCTATATAAAAAGAGCTACACTTGGATAAATATTGCTAACCTTGTGCTAGATGCCATAATACTAGTGACTTATTTGACTAAGTTTCCCTATGAAGTTAGTATTGACAGTGAAGGCGTAAATTTTTATACCATATTTAGAAAGTATAGGGAGAATATGATAGATATTCTAGAATTGAGACAGGCGTCCTTTTTAACAAAGATAGAAACAAAAGGGAGAAGCCTTTATGTATTAACTACTATTAAGGGACGATATATAATGTATAACATGTTTAAAGACATAAAAAAATAGCAAAGGTGGGGTGGCTTTGAAGATAAAGAAGCAGATAAAGAAGGAAAGGGCAAGGAGAAAAAATCTTATTATATTTTCAATACTGGTTATGGTGCTTATACCCTATCTTATAATTGTTTTAAATGATCAGAGTATTTTTAAAGGATGGGAAGCCTATTTTTCTTTTTCATATGTAGCCCTAGTTGACTTATTGCTATTATTAAATATTATAAGAATTTTATCTGATAGTTTCTTTGAATTCACAATAACAAATCAAAGAATAAGAATAAAGGACAGCATCATTAGGAAACCTGTAATAATACAGGCTGATAAGGTAAGGTATGTAGATATATATGAAGTACCCAGGGAGGATTTTGATATACTTATTGTTATTGAGAAGGGTAAAAGAACTAAGAATTTTTTAAGCTTCTCAAGCTTCGATGGAGATTTTATTAATAGCCATATGCAATATAAAAATGTATACAATGAACTATTGAACAAGTATCCTGGCAAGGAATATTATACATATAGTATAAGAAAAGCTGGGGCAAAAAAATATTATTATATTTATCTACTTTACAAGAATGCATACCATTCAAAATTTGCTAAGAGTGCTGTAAATCTTATAAAAAGATTTATGGATGAATATAATCTATCATGAATATAATACATCTCTTTTAAATAGATTTTATAGAGATATAAATTTATAGGAGATGTAATCTTGAGCAAAATATTACTTATAACAGCAATAGGAACCCTTGTATGTGGCACTGGTACTGCACTAGGGGCAGTAATTGCCACAAGCTTTAGAAAGTCAAGTAATATTGTTATGTCAAGCATTATGGCTATTGCAGGGGGATTAATGCTGTCTGTTGTAACCTTTGATTTAATTCCTGAAGCTATTTTAATGGGAGGGCTTGGGTTAACACTAATAGGCATTTTTATTGGGGTATTTTTTGTAAGCCTGTTGGATATATTTCTACCTATGACATCACTGTTAAAAAAATATGGAAAACATATAAAAACTGCTCTTATTCTTGGGATTGGCCTTGCAGCTCATAATTTTCCCGAGGGATTAGCAATAGGATCAGGCTTTATGGGAGGAAGAACATTGGGCTTTAAGTTAGCTCTTGTAATTGGAATGCATGATATACCTGAGGGAGCGGCAGTTGCATCTCCTTTGATGCAAAGCAAGCTTTCCAGGCTTAAAATAATACTCTTAACTGCACTAACAGCCATGCCAACTGCGGTAGGTGCATACATTGGAGCTATTCTGGGAGATATTTCAAAAACTTTTATTACCCTATGTTTAAGCTTTGCAGGAGGAACTATGCTCTATATTGTGTGTGGAGAGTTGATTCCAGAGAGCAAGGATCTATTTAAGGGGATATTTTCGACCATATCTATAATTATTGGAATTGTTCTGGGGCTTTTAATTACTTCAGCAATATAATCACATTATAGCCCTGAACTCACAATGGAGGAATTTTTAATGGATACAAAGGTATATAGAATTAATGAAAAGGATACAGATATAATTAATAAGGCTGCTGATGTAATAAAAAGTGGGGGTATTGTTGCATTCCCAACAGAGACTGTATATGGGTTGGGAGCAAATGCACTTGATGCAAACGCTTGTAAGAAGATATTTATCGCAAAGGGGAGACCTCAGGATAACCCATTAATTGTACATGTGGCTGATTTTGATGTTTCAAGGTATGTTAAGTGTATACCCAAGAAGGCAATGCTTTTAATGGAAGCCTTCTGGCCTGGACCAATAACAATCATAATGGAAAAATCAGATATAATACCAGATACAGTAACTGCAGGTCTTGATACTGTTGGAATTAGAATGCCTGTAAATAGGGT
>JBEQBT010000331.1:0-2719 GCA_041639705.1 Clostridiaceae bacterium
CCAGGATCAAACTCTTAAATTAAAATCCTAGTCTCATTACATTCATTAAAATTATATGGTACGCTCGCTTTTCTACTGTTCAATTTTCAAGGACCAATTATTTAAATGATGTTTGGTGGGCAATTTTGCTGATGTTAATCAGCGGTAAAAATTGCACCGGGTCCCATAGGACCAATTTTTCCTGCGGCTTGAGGTCGCTTAGTTATATTATCATGTGTCTTACTTGTTGTCAACCTAGTTTTTGTTTCCATCGCTTCCTGTTGATGTGGGCATCGACCACTACATCTAACTGTGGAGTTAACCGGCTCGTTCAACAGAGGCGACTTTTATATCTTATCATGTAGTTTTCATTATGTCAACCAGGTTTTTTCTTCCTGTTTGCTTGGCATCTTGGTTTGTTTCAACCGTGCCGAAGCGACTTACTTATAATATCATGAGAAAAGAGAATATATTTAAACATATTCCCTTATTAAGTCTGTTTATATTAAAATATCTTCTATATACTTAACATTTCTACGTTTTCGATATTGTGATACACCAGGTATGGTTGATATCACTTATTCCATTCAATCTTTACAGCTTCTTCTATTCCATCTGCTATTGCCCTTGCCATTTTATTCTGATAATCCTCATTATTAAGCAATTCATCCTCATTTTTATTTGACAAGAATCCCATTTCTATTAATAATGTAGGAACATTAGACCAATTAAATGCTGTTAAATCCTCCCTAAGTACAACTCCTCTAGCTTTCACTCCAACTTCATTTTCTAAAGTATTTAATATTATATTTGCACTTCTGCTGCTTTCCACTGAGAGTTCTTTTCTATCATCATTTAGTGCTTCAGGTACTAGTATCGTTGTTCCACTTACACTTTGGTCCTCAAATGAATCTGCATGAATTCTCACAACTAATCTTGCATTTGCCTTATTGCCTATTTCTGCTCTTTCTATTCCACCTGGGTTTTCAGAAATATCACTTTTCGTCATTACTACAATAAAGCCCTTGTCCTCTAATATCTTTTTTAACTTTAACGACACATCCCAATCTGCTTTATATTCGGGGATTTTAGTATAATCACCTATTGCCCCAACTGGTGCTTTAACCTTTTTTTTGTTGGAACCAGGGGATAGGGGTTCTAAGCTCATGTCCCACTTAACCCCATGACCTGGATCAATAACTATAATCTTATCTTGACTATTTGCACTCAGATTCATTGTCTCAATAACATCATTTACAATAACCTTTGTTGGGTCTCCAGAAGCCATTCCAAGGTTACTTCTTATAAAAACAACTGTTATTAATAAAGTAAACATCATAATTAATATTATAAGTTTAAATTTTGAAGCTTTTACTTTTTCCTTAAAATCATTAATAACATGCATAATAATCCTCCCCCTGTATCCACAAGCACATCCCTTATCCCAGGTCCTCTACCAGGTATAAATGCCTGATGTATTTCATCTGAACCTGCATAGATGATAATAATAATAAGAGAAGCTATTAAAGCCTTTTTTCGGTTTAAATTTTCAATTAATGCGTTATAAATAAGATAATAGAAAATAAAATATTCCAGGAAATGTGCAAGCTTTCGAATTATAAAATCCGCCATATCTCCAAAATATGAATTCAAGTTCACACCAATCAATTTAAACAGATCTACTACAAATCTATTATTATTATTAGAAATATCTCCTGTTTGGTTTGAAAATATAAATATTACTATCGCCCATATAATAACTAATACCCATTTTAAATACTTTCTCTTCATTTTATAATCCTCAACTTATAAATATTACTAAAGTACAATAAAAAGCATAGAAAAATTACCATGTAATTTGTTATGCTTTTTTTATAAGAACTTGTATTTGAAACTTTTTCCCATTATTTTTATTTTATCAGAATACAACTATATATTAAACAGTAAATATTAGCACATTTTAAGAAAGTCAAAAAATAAAAAATCCTCCAGATATTTCTGAAGAATTTTTGGAGCGGGTGAAGGGAATCGAACCCTCGTGACCAGCTTGGAAGGCTGGAGCTCTACCATTGAGCTACACCCGCATGTAATTTTTGGGTCGCAAATATATGTAACATATTTTGCTTTCGCAAAAATAAATATACCTACGGTGTAAATATATGTAACATATTTTGCTTTCGCAAAAATGTTTGGTGACCCCTAGGGGAATCGAACCCCTGTTACCACCGTGAAAGGGTGGTGTCTTAGACCGCTTGACCAAGGGGCCATATATATAATGGCGGCTTTTAGTACTAGTACTTCTGTTTTACAGATTATATGGCCAATCCATCTGTGCCGCCTAGCCGGACAGTTAATTGTATATAAACCTGGTTTCCCAGGAGCATAGCCTTAAAAAGTATTGTTTTTATGGTTGCGGAGACAGGACTTGAACCTGCAACCTTCGGGTTATGAGCCCGACGAGCTACCAATTGCTCCACCCCGCGTCATTATAAGCACCCTTAAGGGTGTATATCCGGCAGCGACCTACTCTCCCATGCCGTCTCCAGCATAGTACCATTGGCCTGCCCGGGCTTAACCATCGTGTTCGGAATGGGAACGGGTGTGACCCCGGGGGTATTGCCACCAGATAATTTAGATGCAAGAAGTTGGATGTTAGATGTTAGTACCTTTAGTCCTAATCCTACATTAACCTTCTTAATCTTTATTGAAAGTACATTAGCCATACCTTTGTATAGCATAT
>JBEQBT010000332.1:0-2694 GCA_041639705.1 Clostridiaceae bacterium
TTCTCACATTTAATCTCATGGGTAATATCAATTAACTTTGACTCCTTGACCACATCATCTATTAAATCATTTAGACTGAAAGTTACCATTTCACTCTTCTGTGTATTTTTATCTCCCCTTGCAAGGAATAGAAGCTTCTCCACCAAATCCTTCATATTTTCAGATTCTTTTTTAATAGCTGATATTGATTCCTCAAGAATCTGTTCATCATTCTTACCCCATCTGTCAAGCAGGTTTACATAGCCCTGAATAACTGAAATAGGTGTCCTGAGTTCGTGTGAGGCATCTGAAACAAATTGGTTTTGCTGCTCGTAGGATTGTTGTAATCTATCCAACATGCGATTAAAGGTTTTTGCAAGATCCTTTAGCTCATCCTGGGACCCTCTTACATCAAGCCTTGTATCAATTTCATTTATTGTAATGTTCTCTACTGTTTTTGTCATTGCTTCAACAGGCTTCAGTATTTTTCTGCTGGCTCTAGCACCTGAGGATATAACACTCATCATGTATAAAAAATCTAAAAAAAGCAGTGCTCCAATTAGTATTATTACACTTATAGATTCCTTTATCATTTTTGTCTGAATTTGAATATATACATCTCCTGTATCCCACTTAAGTCCCTCATTTAGTCCCATAAAAAATCCAAAGTTGTATTCTTTACTGTCAAAATTTAAATCCCATTTATAAAATAATGGTTCCTTGGTCAGCCCAAGCATATATCTGTTATTAATTTTTAATTTATCCCTGGTAGCATCCTTATCCAGAAAAGCTACTGCACCTTTGACCGTACTGTACAAAATATTTCTATCCTTATCAAACAGAGTAATTGTAAGGTTATCAAAATCTGCAAGTCTTTTAATACTATCTGTTGGGATCTCTATATTTTTCTTTAAGAAGTCCCCTACAATATTATAATCTCTATCCAAATAGCTCTGGGCATTCCATCCCAGATAAAAAATAAACCCTGCAGTGATTAAAAATCCAAAAGATACCAGTATGGAAAAAGTCTTATTAACATGCACTGCTGTAATTTTAAATGTTATGGAAAAGCGCTGTTTCTCAATGAATTTTTCATACTGTATTTTTATTATCTCTCGGAGCTTTCTATAAAGATAGCCTATCAATAAAACAAACTCTCTAACAATTTTTTCTATAATTTTAAATGTTGAATTATCCCTATTCATCTTTTAAAAGATATCCCACCCCTCGAACAGTATGGATAAGCTTTATATTATATTTATCATCTAGCTTGCTCCTCAAATATCTTATATACACATCCACCACATTGGTATCTCCCATATAGTCATATCCCCATACTACCTGGAGAACCTTATCCCTGGTGAGCACTATATTCTTGTTCTGCATAAGGTAATGCAGCAGGTCAAACTCCCTTTTAGTAAGTTCTACAGTTTCATTATTATAAGTTACAGTGTATTTATCTATGTCCAGCTTAAGTAATCCCAGTTCCAGTATGTTTGATTGGGGGACTGCTGCTGTGCTTTTTTTAAGTGCAGCTCTTATTCTTGCCAAAAGCTCTTCAATTGCAAAGGGTTTTGTTACATAGTCATTTGCCCCCATATCAAATCCTATCACCTTGTCCATTATCTCATCCTTTGCTGTAAGCATAATAACCGGAACCTCAGAGGATTGCCTTAATCGCCTTAACACCTCTATACCATTCATTGAAGGAAGCATTATATCAAGAATTATTAAATCAAAATCACCTGCCTCAGCCCTTTCAAGCCCTTCTCTACCATCATGACACTGTTCCACAATATATCCCTCATGGATTAATTCCAATTCAACAAATCTTGCTATTTTAATTTCATCTTCAATAATAAGGATTTTTTGCCGGTTCATGGTCACTACCCCCAGTAAAACTTTCTTAAGTAGAATTATACACCATATAGGATTTGCTATCTATTTATACAGTAAATAATCTGCTGCAATTAATATGCAAATTAAATTAACACACTAAAGATACTCATTGTAGTAGAAGATCTCTGTGCCATTATGCTCTATTTTATACTTAAACAGCAGGTAGGCACTGAACCTGTAACTACAAAGCAGTAGAAAATAGATTCACAATTGAATATATATAAAGCTAACGCAGGATTATTTATGTAAAATCCTGTATTAGCTTACATCTATATATTTATATTTACTACTTTGCTGTACTTTCATCTTTTAGAACATCGTCAGCAATCTTCTTTTTTATATTATCAATATTATTGTGCATTTTATCAAGGGTCTCATTAACCTTCATGTTTTCTCCATTATTCTTTACAAATTTGAATCTGTATCCAGCAACTAAAGCAACTACCAAGCCTATAATTGCTATATGGAATGCAAGTGCAGAAATTATTATGGAAATTGTTACTGATAGATTAATTATTGTTTTATCCTTTTTATACATTATAAACCTTGTGTTATTACCCTTATTCACAAGTGCCTTGAATTTGTCCCAAAGGCTGTCCTTTGATTCACATGAATTTTTCGATTTGATCTTTCCATTCTTCTCAAGATACACCATTGCTTCTACCAGGTCTCCATTACATTCTTGTAAAGCTTCCCTAGCATCTTCAAAGCTCACATTAGCTCTCTTTCTTAATTCATCAATTTGTTCTAATGTTATTATCATTTTATTCCCTCCAAATATTTTTTATTTATCTTATGTTTCCAGTATAGGTGGGA
>JBEQBT010000333.1:0-2656 GCA_041639705.1 Clostridiaceae bacterium
CGACGCTCTTCCGATCTGCTTGTTTTTTCAACTGACAGCTTTGTTGTAAGCCCTTACTTTTTCCCAGGAGGAGACATTGGAAAGCTTGCTGTTTGTGGAACTGTAAATGATATATGCATGTGTGGAGGAGTTCCTAAATATTTAAGTTTAAGTCTTATTATTGAGGAAGGCTTTTTAACTAAAGATTTAGTTAAAATTGTCCAATCAATTAGTTCTACTGCAAATGAATGTGGTGTAATTATAGCTACAGGAGATACTAAGGTTGTAGAACGGGGAAAGGGCGATGGAATATTTATTAATACTGCTGGCATAGGATATCTTATGTATGATGAACTAGGTACCCAGGAAATAAAGATTGGTGATGCAGTTATTGTTACTGGTACTGTAGGAGACCACGGAGTTGCAGTTATGTCATCAAGAAATAATTTACTAACTGGTAAGGGAATATTATCCGACTGCCAGCCGTTGCATAGACTCTCAAGTCAAATACTTAAGTTTGGAAGTCATGTAAGAATAATGAGGGACCCTACTAGAGGAGGACTTGCTACTACGCTAAATGAATTTGTTGAGAACAATAAAATTTCGATTTTACTTGATGAGGATACTATACCCTATAAGCCAGCAGTGGTAAATGCATGCGAAATATTAGGGCTAGATCCTTTATATTCAGCAAATGAAGGGAAAATTACAGCAATTGTATCCTGTGAGAAGGCAGAAGAAATAATAAATGATATAAAAAGACTCCCAGAGGGTAAGGATTCAGCTATTATTGGAAGAGTATCAGATAATTATAAAGGAAAGGTAGCTATAAAAACCTTTTTAGGTGGAACCAGAATCGTTTCAAAACTGACTGGCATGCAGCTGCCAAGAATATGTTAATAATTGAGAGCAAATCACAATAAGCATAAGTTAAAAGTTTTAAGCAAAATATATTGGGGGGTGATTTAGTGCAAGAGTTTAAATCATTTGAAATCAAAAAGGATGAAATTCTGACCATTGCAGAAAAAATGAAAAAGGATGGAAGAAGAATTGTTATGATTCAAGGTTATGTAGATAGCTCAGGGCAAAATGTTGTATGTTATCAATATGCTGTTGATAATTGTATTGAATCCTATTATATTAATGGTCAAACTGAGCTTCCATCAATTTCACATATTTATGATCTTGCTGCTGCATGGCCAGAGGAGGAGTTATTTGAATTGATGGGCATTAAATTTGAAGGATTACAGATGAGAGGGAGATTATTCTTACCTGATACAATGCTTGAAGGTCAGGGACATATAATTGTAACTCCATTATCTGAATTAAGGGAAAAAACAGTTGGGGTGAAGGAGGTGGAATAATATGAGTTATACAATTCCAATAGGCCCATATCATCCATCATTAGAGGAGCCAATACATGCAAAGCTTTATACTGAAGGTGAAATAATAAAGGATGCAGAGGTTTTTATAGGTTATAATCATCGAGGAATTGAAAAGCTGGCTACTGAGAGAAACTTTATTCAAACAATAGTGCTAGTTGAAAGAGTTTGTGGGATTTGCTCCCATTCACATGCTTTTACATATGCAATGGCAATCGAAAACATTTCACAAATGGAAGTGCCTAAAAGAGGCCAATATATTAGGGTTATAATGGCTGAACTTGAGAGAATACATTCCCATTATCTGTGGCTGGGAATTGCTTGTCATATTATAGGCTTTGATAGTATGTTTATGCATATCTGGAATAAGCGAGAAATGGTAATGAATGTACTAGAGGAAATATCAGGAAACAGAGTGAACTACGCAATGGTCACAATTGGTGGTTCAAGAAGGGATATAGATGATAATAAAAAAGCAAATGTGCTTAAGATGCTTGGAGATTTATCGGAGGTTCATAAGAGAATTAAGGATATTTTCCTTACAGATAAAACTATAGCTATGAGAACAAAGGGCGTGGGGATACTTCCTAGGGAGGATGCAGTAAGGCTAGGGACAATTGGACCACATGCTAGAGCTTCTGAGGTACATATAGACACAAGACTAGATGCACCATATTCATCCTATGATGATTTTGAATTTAACATGTGTGTATTTGAAAGTTCAGATGTATTTTCAAGGGCAGTTGTTAGAGTTCTTGAAGTAGAAGAAAGTATTAAAATAATTAAGCAGGCACTAGGCAATCTTCCAGAGGGACCAATAAATCTTGGGAACAAAATTCCGAGGGTTCCAGCAGGGGAGTTTATTGCAAGACATGAAGCACCAAGGGGGGAACTGATGCATTATATTATTACTAATGGTGGTCAGACAAATTATAGAATAAGTATTCATGTTCCAACCTTTAAAACAGCTCCAACAATTCCTTACATGTTAAAAAATAATACTATAGCAGATGCAGGTTTAATTATTGCAAGTATTGACCCATGCTTCTCATGCTTGGACAGGTAGTATTATATGCATGAATTGGCTATTACTGAGGGTCTTCTTAGAAGTGCACAAAAGGAAACAGAAAAATATAATGTAAAAAAAGTTATAAATATTAAAATAAAAATTGGTGAACTTTCAGGGGTTATGCCCCAGTTAATACAGGAGTACTTTAACATTGTTAGTAATGATACCATAGCAGCTGGAGCAGAGCTAATAATTGAAAAGATTCCAATTACAGTTAAGTGCCTTG
>JBEQBT010000334.1:0-2609 GCA_041639705.1 Clostridiaceae bacterium
CCCCTCTGTAGCATCTTGCCTCCATTGCCATAGCAAGATCATCAGCTCTCCTAAAAGAGCTAATAAATAAAGGTACTAAAAGTGGAACTAAATTTTTTGCTCTTTTTAAAATGTTTCCTGATTCAAAATCAGCTCCCCTTGCCATTTGAGCTTTCATTATCTTATCAGTTTCATCAAGCAATGTTGGAATAAATCTAAGAGCAATTGTCATCATCATTGCAAGCTCATGTGCTGGTAGTCCAATCTTCTTAAAGGGATTAAGAAGATTTTCAATTCCATCTGTAAGTGAAATAGGTGTAGTTGTAAGTGTCAAAAGAGATGTTCCAATAATAAGGAATATAAGTCTAAAAACCATAAATACTGCAAGGCTCAAGCCTTTATCACTAATTTTTATAGGCCCTAGTTGATAAATTGTATTACCTGGTGTAAGCCATATATTTAATACTGCTGTAAACACTATTATCCAGATAATTGGCTTTAACCCTTTAAAAATATATTTTAAAGGAACCTTTGATATAAAAATTGTTGAGAATGTAAATATAGCAATTAACAAATATCCTAGGAAATTATTAACAATAAATATTGCTACAATAAATATAAATGATAATATGATTTTTATTCTTGGATCAAGTTTATGTATAAGGGAATCTCCAGGTAGGTATTGTCCAATAGTAATATCCTTTATCATCTTTTATCTCCCCTTAAAATTCTTAAAAGCTCATCTTTAGCTTCTTCAATAGTTATAACATTCTCATTTATATCGTAGCCTCTTTTTTTCATTTCCTGAGCAAAGTAAGTTACCTGTGGTACTGCAAGGCCGATTTTTTCCAGTGTCTCTATCTGGGTAAATACCTCTCTTGGAGTACCAGATAAAATGTTTTTTCCCTTATACATTACAATTAACCTGTCTGCAAGCTTAGCTACGTCCTCCATGCTGTGAGAAACTAGTATTACAGTCATTTTATAAACATCATGGAGATTTTTAATCTCTCTTAATATCTCATCTCTTCCCCTTGGATCAAGTCCAGCTGTAGGCTCATCAAGTATTAATACCTTTGGTTCCATCGCTAGAACTCCTGCTATTGCTACTCTTCTTTTCTGCCCACCACTTAGATCAAAAGGTGATTTAGACCTATTTTCCTCAAAATCAACTCCAACAATTTGCATAGCCTTTTTTACACGTTTAAGGACCTCTTCCTCGGTCAATCCTAGATTAATTGGACCAAATGCTATATCCTTATACACTGTTTCCTCAAATAATTGATGCTCTGGATATTGGAAAACAAGTCCAACCTTGTACCTAATTTTTCTTAAATTTGTTCCCTTATCCGTAATACATACATCATCTATAATGATTCTACCTGTAGTAGGCTTTAAAAGTCCATCTAACTGTTGAACTAATGTGGATTTTCCTGATCCTGTGTGGCCAATCAGGCCTATAAATTCACCATCCATAATTTCAAGGGAAACATCATCTATTGCTGTTTTTTCAAAGGGGGTATCTGGCATATACTTGTATGTTAAGTTTTCTACTTTAATTGACATATTGCATCCACCATCTCTTCAATTGTTAAAACATCACTAGGTATGTTAATACCACTTTCTTTAAGTTCATAAGCAAGCTCTGTCATTTCAGGCACATCTAAACCTAAATCTTTTATCTCTTTAACCCTTGAAAAAACCTCTCTTGGAGTACCCTCCATTACTATTCTACCATTTTCCATAACTACAACTCTGTCTGCATTTACAGCTTCTTCCATAAAATGTGTAATTAACACAATAGTAATATTTTCTTCTACATTAAGTTTTTTTATAGTATCTAGAACCTCTCGTCTTCCAGAAGGATCCAGCATTGCAGTAGGTTCATCAAGAATAATACACTTTGGCTTCATTGCTAATATTCCTGCGATAGCAACCCTTTGCTTTTGCCCTCCAGATAATAGATGAGGTCCATGCTGTGCATAATCTCGCATATTTACTGTATCTAATGCATCATCTACTCTTTTTCGAATTTCTGCAGGTGGAATACCAATATTCTCTGGTCCAAATGCTACATCTTCCTCAACAATCGTTGCTACAATCTGGTTATCAGGGTTTTGAAATACCATGCCAGCCCGCTGTCTTATTTCCCATAGTCGCTTTGACTCCTTTGTATTGATACCATCAACTAGAACCTGTCCTTTTGAGGGTATTAAAATAGCATTGAAATGTTTAGCCAATGTTGATTTTCCTGAGCCATTATGTCCAATAATAGCTAAAAATTCTCCTGGTTTAACCTTAAGGTTAATTTCATTTAATGCTATATATTCTTCATTTTCATCATTTTCATCATGTTTTTTATAAGCAAAGCTTATCTGATCTGCATATAACATACTCTCATTCATTTAATGCACCCTCTACAATTATATAAATAATAAACCATAAAAAGCAAATTGCAAATATTATTGTTTTAAAGTTTTTGAATTTTTATACTTTGTTAAATGCTATTTTTTCTTATTATATTAGAAAAAGGGATTAAGCAAATAAATTTATAACTTAATCCCTAAAGATGCTATACTAACTCAAGTATTACAATTTCTGCTGCGTCTCCTCTTCTTGGTCCCATCTTT
>JBEQBT010000335.1:0-1030 GCA_041639705.1 Clostridiaceae bacterium
TTTTTTGTCTAAAGGACTGCCATCTTTTTCTGCTAATTGTCTGTATTAAAAATATTCCAACCATAAGCAGTGGAAGTATTGCCATTGTTGCAAGTGCAAGCCTTGCATTCATTGAAAACATAATTACCCCAACAAGTATAAGACTCAATAACTCTGGTATTAGATTTGTAATACTGTTTGTAAAAAGCTGCTGCAAGGAATTAACATCCCCTACAACCCTTGCAAGTATTTTCCCAACAGGCCTTGAGTCAAAAAATGCAAATGAAAGCTTTTGTATATGTGTATAGAGTTCCTGTCTTATTGTTAATAATATTTCATTGGTTATTGAAGCCATGGTATTCATTCTCAGTCTAGATGCAAGCATTGCAAGAAAATTATATGCAAGCATTCCTACCCCAATAAATACTAGTCCATTTAAATTTTTATTCCCAATAAATTCATCAATTGCAATTTTAAGAAGATAAGGGTTTAATAATCCAGAAACCATGACGAAAATCAGAAGAATAAGAACTACCAGTACTTTTAATTTATAGGGTTTTAAGTACCCAAGAAGTCTATATATTATTTCCCTATTAGAATGGTTTTTTAATTCTTCATCCTGTTTAATTGTATTTTTAGCCATTATACCACCTCCTGAGTAAGGTCCTCAAAGTCCTTAAACTGTTCTGCAAATACCTCGTAATATCTTCCTTTGAGTTTTAGAAGTTCATCATGTTTTCCTCTTTCAACAATTTTACCCTTGTCAAGGAATAGAATTTCATCTGCATTCTTAACAGCTGAAATTCTGTGGGCAATTATAAATGTTGTAGCCTTTTTATCTCTATTATTAAGATTTTTAAGCAGCTCATATTCTGTTTCTGTATCCAGTGCAGAAGTGGAATCATCAAGTATCAGTATGCTTGCATCTCTAACTAATGCTCTGGCAATTGATATTCTTTGTTTTTGCCCTCCAGAAAGACCTATACCTCTTTCTCCTATTATTGTTTCATAGCCATCATCAAGTTCATCAATAAACTCCTCTGCACATGCA
>JBEQBT010000335.1:1040-2608 GCA_041639705.1 Clostridiaceae bacterium
CGATCTCTTAATAGTTTCAGAGAATAGGAATACATCCTGTGACACTACAGCCATTTTACTTCTAAGGTCCTTAAGGCATACATCCTTAACATCATATCCATCTATAATTATCTTGCCTTCATTTATTTCATAGCATCTTCCTATTAAGTTTACAAGAGTTGTTTTCCCAGAACCTGTAGTTCCCATTATTGCAACCGTTGTTCCTGTTTTTGCATTTAAATTAATATTTCTTAATACATATTCATCATTATATTTAAAGGATACATTTTCAAATCTAATATGGCCTCTAACCTCTTTAAGTCTTACAGCATTCTCCCTGTCTTTTATCTCAGGGACCGTATCCATAACCTTAAACACCTTAGTTGCAGAAGCCTTGGTCTGTCCAATTGAATTTGTAAGCCATCCAAGATCTCTCATAGGCCATATTAATTCCCATATATACATATTAAAAGCTACCAGGGTTCCTAGGGTAATATTATCCTTAACAACATATATTCCTCCTATTGATACAACAAGTACTACACATACATTTGACAAGAACTCCATTACTGGAGAATATTTCGCCATAATCCCAGTTTGCTCAACATTTAATCTATAATTCTTCTTATTGAGCTCCATAAACTTTAGTATTTCATGCTTTTCCCTTGCAAATGCCTTTACAAGCCTCACACCTGCAATATTTTCCTGTGCAGTAGTATTTAAAACAGCAGTATGATCACTTATTTTTTCGTATGCTATGTCAATTTTCTTCTCCATCTGTATTGCAACATATGCAATCAGGGGCATTACTGTAAGACTAAATAGGGTAAGCTTCCAGTTAAGTGTAAACAATATTGCAGATGCAATTATAAATGAAATTGCACTATCTAATGAAATCATTATTATAAACCCAATTGCCATTCGAATATTGTTTAAATCTTCACTTATTCTTGACATCAATTCCCCTGTGTTCATACCGTCAAAGAAGCTGAAGGATTGGCTTTGAATATGCTCGAATAAATCCTTGCTCATATCTATATTTGTTCTTGTCCCCAGGTAATCGAAACCGTATTCCCTTATGAATCCTAATATTGCCCTGAGAAATGTTATAACCACAATGCTTATAAGGATAGTTATTAAAATATTCGTTTCTCCATTTTTAATTACTCTGTCAACGAGTATTTGTATTAAATATGGATTTACCATATTCAATGCAATACTTATAAATAAACCTGAAAGAGAAACTATTAACAATAGCTTATACTTCCATACGTACTTAAAAATTCTTGTCAATTCTATTCCCCCCTTGTTTCAAGTCAAATTAAAAAAACCATGGATGTCTCCATGGCCAAATAGCATTAAAAGCAGGAAAAATATTTCCTGAGATAATATAAAAAGGCCATGGGTTGATAGCCCATGACCATATATTCATAAATAGTATAACTACATTATGATAAGATCACCATATTGGAGGTAGGGCTATCAGATTCATTTTTGAGCATAAAAGAGCCTGAAAATTTAGGCGCACTAAATCCTTGATTATTAATCATATTTATACCCCTATTAAACATTCCAGCAATTAAATATCT
>JBEQBT010000336.1:0-2573 GCA_041639705.1 Clostridiaceae bacterium
AGAATAAATGAGATTCCAAAGGGAAAGCAGGTATGGGCAGAGTATATTGTGGAGAAGATAGATGGAATGGTGAAGGAGAATATGGGAAGAGGCTTTGAAAAATTCACACCATATATAGGTACCCTAATAATATATCTTTTATTTCTTAATCTTACAGGAATAGTTGGGTTCAAACCTCCAACCTCTGATTATAGTGTGGCATTGGGGTTGGCAGCCATATCCTTTGTGGTTATTCATTCTACCTCTATTAAGAAACAGGGCATTGGACATTACCTGGTAGGCTATGCTAAACCATATGGATTTATGCTCCCACTTAATATAATTGAAAGGGTTTTTCAACCTATATCCCTAAGCTTAAGATTGTTTGGAAACATCACGGCTGCTTATATACTGGTTGGGCTTATATACGACGGGCTTGCAAGTTTGTCTCTCTCACTTAATATAGGTATTCCATTATTTCAAACAATGATACCCATACCTTTCCAACTATATTTTGATTTATTTGATGGGGCTATTCAAATGTTTATATTTGTAATGTTGACAATGATATTTACAAAGGTTACTGCTGAGCATTAAAAAAGACGAGGAGGAATATTAATGATTGATTCAAAATCCTTTATATTAGGTTTAACTGCAATTGCAGCTGGGATTGCTGCACTTGCTGGAATTGGTGCTGGAATTGGAACTGGAATTGCCACTGGTAAAGCTGTTGAGGCAATATCAAGGCAACCAGAAGCAAAGGATGAAATAAGAAATGCGCTGATTATAGGAAGCTCTTTTTCAGAGGCAACGGCTATATATGGGCTTTTAGTAGCCATAATTTTGTTGTTTGTGTTTGCACAAAAGTTTATTTAAGCTTTATGTGGATACACTGTGTTAAAAATTTGTTGAAATTTAACCAAGGTATAACAGTGAAAAATTGTATCTTGTCATTCTGAACGAAGTGAAGAATCTTTTCCAGAGGTGCCTATAAGATCCTTCACTACGTTCAGGATGACATGGGACTATAACAGATTAGTCATTTCATAGCAATGACATATGGAAAAATACTTTAAAAAAAGAGGTCGATTTAAATGGATATAAACCTTTATACAGTAGCATTTACAATAATCAACTTTATAATATTATATCTTTTTTTAAGAAAGTTTCTGTTTAATAGGGTTCAAAGCTTTATGGTTAATAGATCAAATGCAGTTGAAGAAAATATAAGTACTGCTAAAAAAAATGTTGAGGAATCAACCAATTTAAAGGAGGAATTGAAAATAAAGCTTCAGGATGCTCAAGTCGAGGGAAGGCGAATTGTGGGTGAATATAAGTCTAGGGCAAATACTCTTTCTGATGAAATAGTGAGTGAAGCAAAAAAAGAAGCAGAGGGAATACTAGAGAGAGCAAGGGTTGATTCTGAAAGGGAAAAGGAAAAGGCAAAATCTGAAATTAAAGAACAGATAGTAGCTCTTTCACTGTTAGTAGCCTCGAAATATATCAGGGGACAATTAGATGAAAAAAAGCATCATGAAATGATTAATGATTTTATAAATGAAGTAGGTATATAAAATGCTTAGGCTTGAAGCTGCAACAAGAAGATATGGGCATGCACTTTTTGAAATTGCAAGTTCAGAAAACAAGGTGGATATATTTTTACAGGAGCTTGGAGAGGTCTCCAACATAATTAATAATAGCATTGAACTAAAGGAGTTTTTAAGACATCCCAATATACCCTTTGGAGATAAAAAAAAGGTTATTAAGCAAGTTTTCAAGGATAAAATTGACCCAGAAATAACCAGGCTTGTAACAACTCTGTTAGAGCATGACAGAGTGGAGCAAATAAGGAAAGTATATTATGATTATAAGTATTTGGTCTATAAAGAAAGAGGAATGAAAATTGCCTATGCTACAACAGCGGTTAAGATGTCAAATGAAGAGATTGAAATTATAAGAGAAAGGCTAAGTAACAAATATAAAAAGGAGATAGAGGTTCAAAATATTGTTGATCCTGAGTTAATAGGGGGAGTATATCTAAGGTTAGGAGATAGGGTTATCGATGGGACTATAAGAGGAATGCTCAAGGACATGAAAAAGATGCTTCTAGCAAAGGGTGGTGATACTCAAGATGTCAATAAGACCTGACGAGATAAGTGCAATAATAAAACAGCAAATATCAAAGTATGAAAGAAAGCTAGATACAATAGATGTGGGAACCATAATCCAAATAGGAGATGAAATAGCACGTATTTATGGACTTGATAACTGTATGGAGGGTGAGTTATTAGAGTTCCCAAATGATGTATTTGGCATGGCACTAAATCTAGAGGAGGACAACGTGGGAGCTGTGCTGTTTGGCTCAGAAAGGAATATTAAAGAGGGAGATATAGTTAAAAAAACAGGAAGAGTAGTAGAAGTTCCAGTTGGAGAAGAGCTTATTGGAAGAGTAGTAAATGCTCTTGGAATTCCAATTGATGATAAGGGACCAATTGAAACAAGTAAAACAAGACCTACTGAAGCACATGCCCCAGGGGTTATTGATAGGAAATCAGTAAAGCAGCCACTTCAGACAGGAATTAAAGCAATAGATG
>JBEQBT010000337.1:0-2488 GCA_041639705.1 Clostridiaceae bacterium
TGAAGAAACTAATTTTTTATCTGAAGTATGCAGCAAGGTCTACTATATCCCAATACATAAGGAACAATATAACTTAAACTCCAATGTTGAAGTTATATTGGATAAACCAGTTAAATTTCTTGGAGAAATGCAGGCAAAACAACTTGTACTACAAAACTCCAAAATCGAAGCAGATGGTTTCTTTGTGCTAAAGGATAGTTACCCATTATCATCCCTTGTACCAGGCCTTTTAACCGATGGTCCCCATGTTACAGTAAACAAGTATATGGAAACTAATATAAACGGCTTGTACGCTGTAGGAGATGTAACAGGAAAGCCATATCAAATTGCCAAGGCTATTGGAGAAGGCCAAATAGCACTATTTAGGGCAGTTGAGTATTTAGGCAAAAAATAAATCTGATAAAATGAACATTTATGACATCTTCCTATAATAATAGACAGCGGAAAAGTTCAATAAGTTCCATAATATTTATTTTTATTGTATACGAATTTAGCATAATATCACCTCAGTGGATGCCTTGTCATTAATATTAAAGACTGCCCCTACCACTTGTAATCCTGAACGTAGTGAAGAATCTTTCCCCAAGATGCCTATAAGATCCTTCACTACGTTCAGGATGACATGGGGAGAACTTTCATATTAACCACCACGCCGGCGCGCCAGCACAAAATATGATGAAACAAAGAGCGTTTCATGTTAAACATTGCTGTCATTCTGAGCGTTAGCGAAGAATCTTGTGAGTACTCAGGCTAAGATCCTTTACTGCGTTCAGGATGACAACGCCTTTGGCGTTAACTTTCATATTGATTTTTATATTAATGACAGATATGTGATGTCTGATGTGGCTAACACCAATCATTCACATGAAAAAAGGTCAGGATGGTTTTTTCAATCCTGACCTTTTTAACTATCTATTTGCTATAATCATAGAATCCCTTCCCAGTCTTCCTTCCAAGGTATTTTGCTCTAACCATTTTTCTAAGAAGTGGATGGGGTCTGTACTTTGGATCTCCTGTTTCATTAAACAGGCACTCCATTATTGCAAGGTTAACATCATTTCCAATGAAGTCCGCCAATTCTAATGGTCCCATTGGGTGATTTGCTCCTAATTTCATAGCCTTATCTATGTCTTCAACTGAAGCAATTCCCTCAGCTAATATTCCAACGGCTTCATTTATCATAGGAATCAGTATTCTGTTTACTACAAATCCGGGAGCTTCTTTAACTTCAACTGGATCCTTTCCAATTAAAGCTGACATTTCTTTTATTTTACTAAATGTATCATCAGAGGTTGCTATTCCTCTAATTATTTCTATAAGCTTCATCACAGGTGCAGGATTGAAAAAATGCATTCCAATAACCCTGTCAGGTCTCATTGTAGCTGCAGCAATCTCTGTAATGGAGAGTGAGGATGTATTTGATGCAAGTATTGTTTCCGCCTTACATACTCCATCCAAGTTCTTGTAAAGTTCCTTTTTAACATCCATGTTTTCTATTATAGCTTCAACCACTAAATCACTGTCCTTTGCATCGCCAAGGTTTATGGTCTTTTGGATTCTTCCCATTATTCCTTCTTTAGTATCCTGATCCATTTTTCCTTTTTCAACAAGTCTTAAGAGTCCTTTATTAATAATATTATATCCCTTGTCAACAAATTCTTCCTTTACATCGCACAAAACTACTTCCATATCCTTTGTAGCAAAAACCTGAGCTATGCCTGCTCCCATTGTTCCTGCTCCAACTACACATACCTTCATATTTTCCCCTCCCAAATTTAAATACTATTTAACCTCACAGCTGTACTTCAAATCCTTTATTTCGTTAATCATTTCAGGAAGTATCTTATATATGTCACCAACTATTCCAAGGTCTGCCACGCCCATAATTGGTGCACTATCGTCCTTGTTCACTGCAATTATATAATCACTATCCTGCATACCAGCAAGATGCTGTATTGCGCCTGAAATGCCGCATGCTATATAAAGCTTTGGTCGTACAGTTTTTCCAGTCTGTCCAACTTGATAGTCTTTTTCAACCCAACCTGAATCTACTGCTCCACGGGTAGCTCCAACTGTTCCGCCTAGAACATCAGCAAGCTCTTTAAGAAGGCTAAAGCCTTCTCTACTTCCTATTCCCCTTCCTCCAGCAACAATAATCTCAGCCTCTGTAATGTCAACCTTGTCCTTAATGGATTTAACTATTTTCTCAACCTTTGTTCTAATGTCCTCTTCCCTCAAATTGGTTTTAAGGATTTGAACAATTCCCTCTGATTCTTCATTAGCACATGGAACATTAAATACACCGGGTCTAACTGTAGACATCTGAGGTCTATGATCAGGACATTCAATTGTAGCCATAAGGTTCCCTCCAAATGCTGGTCTTGTCATTAGGAGATTGCCCGTTTCCTCATCCACATCAAGGGCTGTACAATCAGCAGTAAGTCCTGTCTTGAGCTTTGCAGCAATCCTAGGTCCTAAATCCCTTCCT
>JBEQBT010000338.1:0-2474 GCA_041639705.1 Clostridiaceae bacterium
GTTACTCCCAATAATAGACCTCAGCTTGCAACTGTAAGATACAAGGTTATGTCTGCACCTCAGAGGAATATTAAAGCCTCAGGGAAAATATCCATGTGTGAAATAAATATAGATAGGCTTTACTCAAATATTAATGTACTAAATGTTATTCCGAAGAAAAAGGAAAAGGGTATATCTGATGCAGAGGTTATTGTTGCAGTAGGAAGAGGATTAAAGGCAGAAAAGGACATGGCAATGATAAGAGAATTGGCAGAGCTTCTAGATGGACAAATTGCAGTTACAAGACCTCTTATTGAAGCTGGCTGGGCTGATGCAAAGAAACAGGTAGGTTTAAGCGGAAGAACAGTTAGGCCGAAGCTAATAATAACCTTCGGAATATCAGGTGCAGTTCAATTTACAGCAGGTATGAACAACTCAGATTATATATTTGCAATAAATAGGGATGAGAAGGCTCCCATATTCAAGGTAGCACACTATGGAGTAGTTGGGGACATTTATGAAATCCTACCTCAGCTAATAGAGAAATTAAAGCAGGCAAGGGGGATATAAAACTATGAGCTATAAAAAGGTTGACATAAAGGATATTGAGAATATATTATCCATTGTAGGAGATAAAGAAAGAGTCTTTTATGGGGAAAATATCAATGAAGACTACAGCCATGATGAGCTAGGAACTGTAAAGCAAATGCCTGATATTGTAGTTCAGGTATTAAGTGTCAAAGAGGTTTCCCAGGTAATGAAATATGCCAATGAGAACAATATAGCAGTAACACCAAGGGGTTCAGGTACAGGTCTTGTTGGAGCAGCAGTTCCAATCTATGGTGGGATAATTATTGATTTAAGCAAAATGAACAGAATACTTGAAATAGACGAAGAAAATCTTACTCTTACAGTAGAACCTGGAGTACTTCTTATGGAAATATCCCAGTTTGTAGAGGAGCATGACCTATTCTACCCTCCTGACCCAGGTGAAAAGACTGCCACAATTGCAGGAAATATAAATACAAATGCAGGTGGAATGAGAGCTGTTAAATATGGAGTTACAAGGGACTTTGTAAGAGGGCTTGAGTTGGTTCTTCCAAAGGGTGAAATAATAGAGGTTGGTGGAAAGGTAGTAAAAAACAGTTCTGGCTATAGCTTAAAGGATTTAATTATTGGTTCAGAAGGAACTCTTGCAATTGTTACAAAAGCAATACTTAGACTACTACCACTACCTAAGAAGGCAATAAGCTTGCTTATTCCCTTCCCAAATCTTGATACAGCAATTGAAACAGTTCCAAGGATTATTAAATCAAAATCAGTGCCTACGGCCATTGAATTTATGCAAAGAGCTGCAATAATTGCTGCTGAAGAGTTTCTTGGAAAGAAATTCCCTGATAACTCATCAGATGCTTATCTGCTACTAACATTTGATGGAAACAGTAAAGAAGAGATAGAAAGAAACTATGAAAATGTTGCTAATATATGCCTTGAAGCCGGTGCACTGGATGTATATATTTCTGATACTGAGGAAAGGCAGGATTCCATATGGAGTGCAAGAGGGGCATTTCTTGAGGCTATTAAGGCTTCAACAACTGAGATGGATGAAGTAGATGTTGTTGTTCCAAGAAACAAGGTAGCTGAATTTGTTAAGTTTATTCATGAGTTGGAAAACAACTTTGATATAAGAATCAATAGTTTTGGACATGCAGGTGATGGAAACCTTCATATATACATTTTAAGGGACCAATTAGATGAGGTCACATGGCATAAGAAGTTAAATGATGTTATGAAGTCTATGTATGATAAATCCAGGGAATTAAATGGACAGGTTTCAGGGGAACATGGAATCGGATATGCTAAAAAGCCTTATCTAAACAGCTCATTATCTAAAGAAGCAATGAGCATAATGAAGGGTATAAAGCTTGCATTTGACCCTAATAATATTCTAAATCCCGGAAAGGTGTGCCAGTAAAATAAATAGGGTTCTATATAAAACGCAATAAATATATTACATTGCTTATGTGCCATTGTTATGAAAGTCAAATTTTTTAACATCACTTGTCATTCTGAACGCAGTGAAGGGTCTTATACGCATCTCAGGGAAAGATTCTTCACTACGTTCAGAATGACAGAATAGATGATGTAATTTCTTTATTGAAACATATATAATTAAGCTATAACATGAAAGAAACTTATTAAAATTCTCAGAGATAGCAAACCTCTGGAATTCGATTTATCAACTATATATTTTGCATAAACACTTTTACACTTAAAAAATCATTTTATGCAAAATATTTCATTGATTCATATAACGCAATAAATACCTTAATGCAAATTCATTATTGCGTTATATATAATAAAAAAAAATTAATCTACTGCTGTCTAGCCATTCAACTCCTATTCTATTATAAACATTACTATTATGGGCAAGGCTACTATTAGAATTGCAAGTACTATGGATCCTGCAGCAGCTAACTTGTTTTTCTTATTTA
>JBEQBT010000339.1:0-2466 GCA_041639705.1 Clostridiaceae bacterium
ATTAGTCATTGCCTCCCTAAGCTTATCCACATCTTCATTATAACCTAATTTAATTATTCCTCCTTCCTTTAGCTGGATAGAAGGGCTATCTAGAATCGAGACATCAATTAATGTAAATATGTCCTCTAATATATCAAAGTTTATGTACATTTCATTAAGTAGCCTACTCCTGCAGTTTGATAAAACTGATTTTATGTCAGGAAGATATCTAAATGACTCCTTTAAATATACCAAGTCCCTTGCATTAGCAGCACCACAGCTGATTCTGCCTATCAATCTTTCCATATCATACACATTTCTTAAAAATTCCCTTAAGTCTGAAGAGACATATACATTATCCATAAGCTCTTCAACTGCTTCAAGCCTATTACATATTTCCTCTTGATTGATTAGAGGTTCCTCAACCCATTTTCTAAGCATTCTACTTCCTATTGAGGTTAATGTTTGATCCAATATCCACAGCAGTGAACCCTTCCTTTGCTTACTTCTTAGTGTTTCTGTCAATTCAAGGTTTTTTCTAGCTGTATAATCTAAAACCATGTAATTTTTTATTTCATATTTATTAATTTTAACTATATGACCTAAACTGTTTTTTTGTGTTTCAACAATGTAATTATATAAACACCCAGAGGTTTTAAGTTCTATATCATTCAAATTTACAGCATCATTTTTAAATACAGAAAGTATATTTTCATTGTAGGCATTATTATATTCAACAATATCTATTAAAAGCTGAAATCTTTCATTTATAATTTTAATAATTTTATTATTATCTATATATTCATTTTTAATGATCAAAAGCTCAGATGGAGAATATTTTGACAACTCATCTAGTGACCTTGAAAACTTATCAAAACTGCTGGTGGTTAGAAACATTCCAGTAGAAATATCGCAGACTGATAAAGCAAATCTATTATTTTCAATAAATAAGCAGCCTAAATAATTATTTCTTTTTTCATCGAGCATTGCACTATCAATTAAAGTACCAGGTGTTACAATCCTAATAATTTCTCTTTTTACAATGCCCTTTGCAAGAGCTGGATCTTCAACCTGCTCGCATATTGCTACTTTATATCCTTTTTCAATTAATCTTGCAATATATCCTTCAGCAGCATGATATGGAATCCCACACATTGGAGCTCTTTTCTCAAGACCACAATCTCTTCCCGTAAGTACAAGTTCAAGTTCTCTTGAGGCAATATCTGCATCCTCAAAAAACATCTCGTAAAAATCGCCTAACCTGAAAAATAATATACAATCCTTACACTGTTCTTTTATTTCAAAATATTGCTGCATCATAGGTGTTAAAGCCAAGGTTCATTCCTCCTTCAATTAGGGTCAATACTATTATATACCAACAATTGAGCAATTTAAATATTATTCATAGTAGTGGCTGATGCCCACATCAGCTTACGTATTTGCGGTTAGAGTGATTTTATATTTGATGCAGGTGTGGCCTGTGACGTTAATGCCCTGTCGATGTGGGAACATGGACCACTACATTTCTATAATGTATTCATTAATTGACAAATATATAAAAAAGGGAGTAATTACTCCCTTTAATCGTTAATCAATTCTCCCTGTAATGTCCATGTTTGAGATTCAGTAATTTTTACATTTACAAGTTTACCTGTTAAATTAATATCCCCTCCAGTAAAGTTTACAAGCTTTCCAGTTCGAGTTCTTCCTGTAAGCCTAGTTTCATCGCTCTTACTATACCCTTCAACTAGAACTTCAACTGTTTTGTTTTTGTATTCCCTGTTCTTTCTTTCAGAAATACTGTTTATTAATTCAACTAGTCTATTAAATCTTTCATGCTTAACAGCTTCAGGAACTTGAGCTTCATATTTTTCTGCTGGAGTTCCTTTTCTTGCAGAATATATAAATGTAAATGCAGAATCAAACTCTACCCTAGCCACAAGGTCCAGTGTTTCATTAAAGTCCTCCTCAGTTTCACCAGGAAAACCAACAATAATATCTGTTGTTAATGCTGCACCATCTATACTGGACTTAATTTTTTCAACCAATTTTAGATAATCTTCTTTTGAGTACTTCCTATTCATCTTTTTAAGTATTTGAGTACTTCCTGACTGGACAGGCAAATGAATATGCTCACATACTTTGTCACATTCCTTAATTGCTACTATAACATCATCTGTTAGATCCTTTGGATGGGAGGTCATAAACCTTACCCTATCAATACCTTTAACCTCGTTAACCATTCTTAAAAGCCCAGCAAAGGTCATGTTTTCTAAATCTTTTCCGTAGGAGTTTACATTTTGTCCAAGCAGTGTAATTTCTTTATACCCTTTACTTGACAATTCTTTTATTTCATTAATAATGGATTCTGGCTCTCTACTTCTTTCCCTACCTCTTGTATAGGGAACAATACAATAGGTACAGAAATTATTACATCCGTACATTATAGTAACAAAAGCTTTAATATCACCTTCACGTTGTATTGGA
>JBEQBT010000340.1:0-2460 GCA_041639705.1 Clostridiaceae bacterium
TAAAATGCCTCTGCTTAATAGCTCATTCTTAAACTTTGTAAATAGGCTTCTTGTATCAAATAACACTTTTCCTTTTCCAACCTTATCTAATAAGTAATCAACATTTATTCCATCAAACTCTTTTTGCTTTGCAAGAATCATAATTCCATCCTTGTCCTTAATAGCATCCTCCATACTGGATATCTTAAAATCATACTTGGTTGGTACGGCAGGGTCATAAGCAAAAACCACTGCTCCTCTTTTTTCAAGAATTTTTATAATTTCAATTGGAGGGCTTAATCTATCATCATTAGAATAATCCTTCATTGCAATTCCAAGAACACCAATCCTTGCACCCTGAAGGGACTTTCCTAACTTGATTAACTCTCTCTCAAATAAATTAACCATTATCTCAGGCAGCCTGTTGTTCTTTTCCCTGCATAGCTTCAGTATATCAAGTGATACTCCCATTTCCTCTGCCTTTGGCTCCAGATAGTGATAGGCATTAGGAATACAATAACCTCCAACTCCAGGCCCAGGGCTTAATAAATTAACTCGTTTATGGGTGTTAGCAACCCTTACTATCTCATGAATATCTATGTCCATTCCTTCTGCAAACCTTGCAAATTCCTGAACCATTGCAAGATTAACATCTCTTTGTACATTCTCAAATACCTTGGATGCCTCTACAACCTCTATATTGCATGCAATAATAACATCAGTTTTGCATACTATGCTTAGAAGAGCCTGTGCTCTTTTGGCACTTTCTTCATTTATTCCCCCAACAACTGTAGGCATATATGCAAATTCATCAAATGCTCTTCCTTCAGCAATCCTCTCTGATGAATAAGCTAGATAAAAATCCTCTCCAGCTGTCATACCTGATTCCCTTTCAAGAATTGGTAAAAGCTTTTCTATGGTAGTACCTGGAATTACAGTGCTTCTTATTATTATCAGGTCACCTTTTTTTAATTTTCTTCCTATATGAGTTACACACTCAATTAAATCTCCAAGGTCATGTTTTCCATTCCTTACTGGAATTCCAACAGTTACAATAATATTATTACATTCAACAACTGCTTTCTCTTCATCAGTTATTGCATGAAAGTTCTTCTTCAATAGCTGTTCCTTTAGTATTTCTTGAATCGTTTTCCCCTCAAAGCTTTCAGTATGATGTGTAATACCATTGTTAATATCCTTAACTAAGGAATCAACCACATCTACACCAATAACACTGCAGCCTCTAAATGCAAAGCTAAGAGAAAGTGGAAGTCCCACATACCCCTGGCCAAAAACAGCTACATTTTTATATTGTTTATTAATATCCTTATCCAATGTGTTCATTT
This sequence comes from Clostridiaceae bacterium, assembly GCA_041639705.1. Lineage (GTDB taxonomy): Bacteria > Bacillota > Clostridia > Clostridiales > Caloramatoraceae > JARDZI01. The sequence continues at coordinate 1,326 of JBEQBT010000340.1, forward strand.
TTCTCCTCCTGATTTTCAAGATAAACACCCTTGTAAAGCATTGCAGTGATTATCCATACAAATACATTAAGCTGTGGTATAAACATAAGATTATTTAAAAGGTTCTGGAACAAAAATGCAATCCAAAAGCCCATAAAAGCCAATACAATTACCTTGTACTTTTTAGTTCTTTTTAGCATTCTGTAAGACATATAAAACATCATTCCATATATTCCAGTAAATAAAAGTCCCCCAAATATTCCTAGCTCTGCAAACATTTTCAGGTATGAATTGTGAACAGTTGCCTGAACTTTATAAACTGTAAGTGTAGGATGTTTTTTTATATATTCAGGATAATATGTTAGGAAATTTCCATTTCCAACACCTATCCAAAAATGATCCTTAAACATATACCAACCTGTTTTCCAAAGCTTTATCCTGCCAAGGGTGGTGTCCTTAAATTGCAGAATTGATAGAAGTCTATCCCTTATAAATGGTAGAAGCATTGAGCCTCCTATAATAAAAGGCAGGGCTAAAAGCCATTTCCTATATCTAATTATTGCAAGGAAAAGTAGTCCTAGTGCAAATCCAAGCCATGAACCTCTAGTAAAGGTTAGTATCAGATTTGCTAAAAGCATTATAAAAACAATAATATTATAAGCTTTTCTATCCTTTTTATTTTCAATATAGCTAATTAAAGGGAAGAAAATAATTAAGTTTACTGCAGCTCCCCAGTAATTTGGATTTTCAAATGTTGCATACACCCTTCCTCTGCTTAAATAACTGCCAACTTCAAATGTTGAAAGATTAAATGTAAACTGGAAAACTCCATATATAGCAGAAATTAACATTGAAATATAAAACAGCAATAATCCTCTGTTTATAAATTTTGAATCTGCATTTAATAAAATCAAATAAAAGATAATTACATATTCCATAAATCTCATTGTCTCACTTATAACTGCAGTTTTACTTGCAGCATAGAAAATCGAACCTAATGACATTAGTATAAATGCGATAATAAGTATTGACAATATTCTAATATTTTTATCCTTAAGAATAGTGAATTTTGATTTATCCTTTTTATAATTTACAATTAGATCAATCAACCCAACTAAAATTGCAAATCCCCCAATTATAAAATCAGCAGACAGTG
>JBEQBT010000341.1:0-2438 GCA_041639705.1 Clostridiaceae bacterium
ATGCCTTCCTGTTGCTGTTTCAATGTCTATATTGTCAAGCAGAGCTGCTTTACTATTGCAAAACACAATTCTTCCATTTGTATCAATTACTGATATTCCCTCATCAAGTAAATTAAGCATTTCAATGACTCTTTCATCAAACATTGCTACACCCCCATAAACATGCTTAAATTTATGCATTATCTGCAAATTTTTGTGCATGCCTATATAATACCATATATCAACTTATTATTGCAATTTATCTTCAATAACTAATTAACTGTCCCTTTGCTAAAGTCATAATAGTGTGGTAATGCATCGTAGTGGCCGATGCCCACATCGGCATGTTATTTTCGGCATATGGGATTCCCACAATTGATGTAAGTATCGCCTACCACGTTAATGACCTGTCGATGTGGGCATCGACCACTACTGCTCTATCATGTTTCACTTTAATTGTTACGCATTCTTCCTAAGCTATGAATTAATAAAACCTTAAATAAAAAATAGCACCCTTTCAGGTGCCTAGTTAATCTGTTTAATATTTAGCTCTAGTGTGTTGTTCATTGGTTGAATTCCTGATGCTTCCATTTTGTATGCAAGCTCTACCTTGCCTCCGGCTTCATCAATATCTATTAATACCTTACTTGGTTTTACAGTAACCTCTAAGGATCCATATGGAGTGCTGTAAAGACTTACATGGTTTAAATTCTTTTTAAAAATCAAATTGGAGTTTGTTGTGCCCTGTCTTATTATGGCTAATGCATCATTTTCAATTTTCATTGTAGTCTTTGTACCCTCCATTCCAGAAATCTCTGATTCTTCATAGGATGCAAAGTATTCATTCCCATCTTTATAATATTCACCTTCAGTTATCAATTCTATTTCTTCAGGTTGTCCATCTAAAAATTGAACTGTTTTAACTGAGATTAGTACCTTTCTATTCATTTTCATTCCCCTTTCAAGTGATTCTCCTCAATACTTTTCTATATCTATCTTATCAATGTTGAAAACTGACCTGTTTAAAAAGTTCCCGCCGACTTTTGAAAATTTATCTGCATTATCGCTTACATAATATCTATACTGTGACCTCGACCTTAATTCATTTTGAAGATTATGCTGATCAAGCGCCTGCATTAGATCAATAGCTGTTTCTTCTGCAGGATTTATTAGGGATACATCTGGTCCCATAACATCCCTAACAACCTTTTTTAATAATGGATAGTGTGTACATCCCATAACCAATGTGTCCACTCCTGCTTTTTTTAAAGGTGCAAGATATTCCTCTGCAACAAGGTAGGAAACCTTACTTCCAGCCCATCCCTCTTCAACTAAAGGAACAAATAATGGACAAGGATACCCAAAAATTTCTGCATTAGGTAAAATCTTTTTAATAGCCTTTTCATAAGCCCTACTTGCAATAGTTCCTTCAGTTCCAATTATACCAATTTTTCCGCTCTTTGTCTCTCTAGCTGCAGCATATGCTCCAGGTTCAATAACTCCTATGACAGGTATGCTAAAGTTGGACCTAACACTATCTATACTAAAAGCCGAGGCCGTATTACATGCTATTACAATTGCCTTTACATCCTTACTAATAAGAAACCTCGTATTTTGAAACGAAAATTTAGTTACGGTTTCTGGCGACTTATTCCCATATGGAACTCTTGCAGTATCTCCAAAATAATATATATCTTCATTAGGAAGTATTCTCATAACCTCCTTTACAACTGTCAATCCCCCAATACCCGAATCGAATACCCCAATTGGCCTTGTATCCAAATTAATCCCCTACCTTTATTAACTATATCAGATTACTATAATTTCTTTATTTATGGTTTATCAATTTCTAAGACTCCACCTTCTATAAGGTGGAGTTTCCACTTTTTGCTTCAGGTGGGGTAGAGTCCCCACCTGAAGTCTCGATGTTCAGCTTTAGCTGAACGAGTTCACTATCCATTATACTATATTATATTTCTTATCAACTAAATTCTAGAAGTAATATTTACCTGTAGAATTTGCGATACACTTAATTAATAATATACTAATATAATTTGTTTGTAAATATTCAGAAATTTAAAGTCAGTTCTGACGAGTAAAAATATTTATAATCATATTTGTTTAACTAAGCCAGTTTTTATGTATGTTAAAATTTACCATTTAACTAATTGTATTTTTAATAAAAAACACTACATCTAATTTTAGTTCGGTTTTTTATAAAATTTTATAAAAGTCTTTTATTTTTATCACCACCCTGTTAAAATAGAGTTATTAGGTGAAACGTATTTGTATACGTTTCTGAGTATCTTCAGCATTTGTTAGCGTGCGTGTTCGAAACGATTCTAACAAGGTTGAGGATATTTCTTTTATGCTTTTATTCAAATCTCTTATTTTAGCCGCACCTTTTTCATATAGCTGTCGCAATATATCTGCTATCTGTGTTATTAAATAATGATTCT
>JBEQBT010000342.1:0-2056 GCA_041639705.1 Clostridiaceae bacterium
AGGTATAAGGACAGAGAAGAAGGCTGGAAATATCATTACTAATTATCATCTGATAGGTGATAAGGTGACCTTTGAATATAATGGTGCAGATAAGATTTACTATACCTATGGAAATGACGGAGACCTTGTATCCATGAATTTAAATGATGTAGAATACTATTATATAAGGAATGCTCAGGGAGATATTATAGGGCTATTGGATGGAAGTGGAACTGAGGTTGTATCATATGTATATGACTCCTGGGGTAAGCTTATTTCTACAACTGGGACTCTAAAGGACACAGTTGGAGCAAAGAACCCATACAGGTATAGAGGATATAGGTATGATACCGAGACTGGATTGTACTACCTGCAAAGTAGGTATTATAACCCTGAGTGGGGAAGATTTATCAATGCTGATGCAATTTTAGGACAGGCAGGACAATTGCTATCACATAATGTGTTTGCATATTGCCTCAATAATCCAGTTAATATGGTAGACCCAGATGGGAATATTGCTTGGTGGATAATCGGTGGAGGCATCGGGGCCGTTGCTGGAGGTGCGATTGGTGCATATAAATCATATAAAGCATATGGTAAAGTAAAATTATCGTATGTTTTAGGTGGTGTAGCAGTTGGGGCGCTCGCTGGTGCTGGATTAGGATGGATAGCTCAACCAACAGTTGTATATGCAGCTACTATGGGTTATAAAATATCGGAGTTCGCTAACGATTGGATATCTAAAGGATTTCACATAAAGATCGATGGGATAGAGCTTTCGATGAAACCAGGTACGAATGGTTCAATAGTATTTAAAACTGTATTTAGTTCTACACCGTCAAGAGCAGCTCAAAAGGCAATAGACAAAGCCTATGCATTACTAAAAGACCCTTCAGTTAGGCAGGATTTTCTTAATGCCGCTATAAAAGGTTGAGATTACTTAAAAACTTTTGGTACAAAAGCTGCAACTTCTAAATCTGGTGAATTGAATTTTTTAGTCAAAGCATTACAAAATTATAGGAGGTAGAATTTGAGTACATTTTATAACTTTATCAAAAAAGGAACACTAGGTAGCATAACTCTTGGGGTAACTAAATCTTTTGTACAAGAATATTTAGGAAATCCAGAGGATGTATCTTTATCAAGGAAACCTATAATATTGAAATATGGCTCCTTACAAATGACATTCTATAGAGATAAGAATAAAAATGAGGCCGTACTTGATTCAATCAACATATACTTTGATGAGGAAGTTAGACTACCAGAAATTCTTAGCCATCAAGAGTGGTTTCCAAAGGTAAAAATGAGTAAGGACGAATTCTTTGAGAAATTGACTGAGATTGGTATTAAGTTAGAAGAAGATAAACAGCATACATTTAACGGATTACAAAAGGGATACAGGTCTGAAGCAGGGGTAATCGTAGTTTTTAGCTCAAAAGAAAAATTAGAAACTCTTGCAAGTGTTTCTCTAATCTCAAAATTGTAAATAATTCACTGCAAAATATAATAGGGACGCATATAATAGGGACGCATACTAAGTGTTTTTTACCAGTGAATAAACCCTCCATTAACAGGGAACTATATTTATAATTAAACTGTAATTAAACTGTAATGGAGGGTTTTACATGCCAAGAAGAGCAAGAGAAAAGACAAAAGAATCTATATTTCATATTATGGCAAGAAGTATAAGCGAGGTTGATCTATTTAAGGGTAAAGATGATAAGCTTAAGTATCTCTCCCTTGTTAAGAAGTATCAAAAGCTCTATAAATTCAGAGTATATGGTTACTGCTTAATGGATAACCATGTGCATATGATAATAGATGCAAATGGAGCAGACATATCGGATGTTATGCACAGCATAAACTTTTCCTATGCCCTTTACTTTAATTATGAACACAAACGACATGGACACCTTTTTCAAGATAGATTTAGGAGTGAAATGGTGAATGATGAAAATTACCTAATAGCCCTATCTGCCTATATTCACAATAACCCAACAGCCATAAAAAAATATGAGGACTGCCCTGAGAAGTATGAATTCTCAAGCCTTTCAGTGTATCTAGGCTTGAAACAGGA
>JBEQBT010000342.1:2066-2352 GCA_041639705.1 Clostridiaceae bacterium
AGGACCCATATGAATTAGTTGAAGATGGCTTCATAATGGGTATGTTTAGTAATAATCCAAAGACAGCAAGGGAAAAGTACATGAAACTAGTGTACATGTGTAATGAGGAAAAAATGTTAGAGAATATTGAATTCACAAATGAAGAAACAGAGTACAGAAGTCAGAGATGGATACTCATAAGAAACATAAAGGCAGATGAAATAATTAAATTTATCATTGAAAAGATGGGAGTATCTAAAATAAAACTTCACAGTAAGCACTGTAAAGGTGTAGTAGAAGCAAAGGC
>JBEQBT010000343.1:0-2299 GCA_041639705.1 Clostridiaceae bacterium
TCAAATTGTCATTTTCCAAGATGACCTTTCCACATCAGGTGATGAGACTTATACTGCTGGAGCAGGTGTATAGGGGGTTTAGGATTATGAAAGGGGAACCGTATCATAAGTAAATGAGGTTTTTGTAGAAGCATTTAAGGCCTTACTTTAGAAAAGTAAGGCTTATAAACTGATATAACAAAATATTTTGATAAGAGGGACCCCCTTTATTATAAAGTAAGAGGGACAATTCATAATATATAGTATCCTGCACCACGAGTGAATCCATAAATTGCAGAATCTTAATAACAACGTGCTCCAAAATAATATATTTGGAACAAGGTATTTTATTCATTAAAAAATATTAGAAAATATTAAAAACTTGATTTTAGTCAAGGTTTATTATGTTGGAATAAGCTAAACTAAGACCATAAAGAATAATAAGGAGTGAAAAAACATGACAAGAGCAGAATTTCAATTAGAACCATTAACATGCCCATCATGCATCAAGAAAATCGAATCCACATTAAGCAAAACAAATGGAGTTGAATCAGTAAAAGTGTTATTCAACTCAAGTAAGGTAAAAACAGAATTTGATGAAGCTAAAATTGGTGCAGAGCATTTAAAGAATGCGATTGTTAAGCTAGGTTATCCGGTATTAAATTCAAAAGTTTCCTAACTCAAAACTAATCCATAAAAAGCAATCCGCTTAAAGCGGATTGCTTTTTATAGATTATAAATACAAAAGGTTGACAAGTGTAATGAAGGGGAATGGAAATTTTGCTTCATAAAAAAATTCTTTATAAAAAGTACAAATAATTAAAAACTTGATATTAATCAAGGAGTAAAATCCAGACTTGTAATATGATTAATTCATAAAGAAAATCTTGGAGGAGGAAAAAACAATGCAAAAGGCAATATTTCAAATAGCATCCATGGATTGCCCGGGTTGTGGTAAAAAAATTGAAGACAATTTATTGAACCAAAATGGCGTTAAGTCTGTAAAAGTTTTTTCAGTGCTTGGAAAAGTTAGAACTGAGTTTGATGAAACAAAGACAAAGACAGAACAATTAGAAGCTATTATCAATAATTTAGGTTTCTTAGTAAAATTTAAAAAAATTGTAGAGGGAGATGTGAAAAAATGATACAGTACATTAATAATCATAAAAATCATATTACAGCAATTTCGGGGATTTTAATACTTCTTGGGTTTATACTTGGTAAAGCAGGGTATGAAAGTTTTAGGGGAATAGCTTTAATCTCAGCAACAATAACAGCAAGCATACCTATTACTGTTAAGGCCTTACAGGCACTAAGGATGAAGGCTTTTAGCATTGAATTGTTGGTCACTATTGCAGTAATTGGAGCTCTCTATATTCGAGAATATACTGAGTCATCAGTTGTTACTTTTCTGTTTTTATTTGGTGCCTATCTGGAGGCCCGCACATTGGAGAAAACAAGATCTTCCCTTAAGGTGTTATTAGACATGGCTCCACAAGAAGCAACTGTTATTCGTGAAGGAGAGAATATTACGATTCCTGTTGAGGAGGTTGTAAAAGGAGACCGAGTTATTATACGATCCGGTGGAAAAGTTCCTGTGGATGGCAGCATAGTATCTGGCAAGGCTCTGTTAAATGAAGCAGCTGTTACTGGGGAATCTGTACCGGCATCAAAAAAAGTTGATGATAAAGTTTTTAGTGGTACAATAGTAGATAATGGATATATGGAAATTATTGCCGAAAAAGTCGGGGATGACACTACTTTCGCTAAAATCATTGAACTCGTTGAAGAAGCTCAAGAATCAAAATCAAAGACAGAAAAATTTCTTGACAAATTCTCTAATATTTATACACCCGCAGTAGTATTGTTAGCTGTCATGGTCTATATAACTACCCGAAATCTTCATCTGGCAATTACTTTCCTGGTTGTTGCCTGCCCTGGTGCCCTGGTGATTGGAGCTCCTGTATCCAATGTTGCAGGGATTGGAAATGGTGCAAAAAATGGTGTCCTTGTAAAAGGCGGAGAAGTAATGGATAAGCTATCTAAGGTAGATACAATTGTATTTGATAAAACAGGCACCTTGACAAAGGGAAAACCAGAAGTAACAGATATAAAAACCTTTAATGCCCAAGACAGCGATGAACTGCTAAGATTAGTCGCTGAAGCTGAAACTATTTCGGAACACCATCTTGGTCAAACAATTGTAAAGGAAGCGAAGTCGAGAAAATTGAATATAAGTGGCCAGCAGGTTAATGGCGAAGTAATCAAGGGTAATGGAATACGTGCTAAAGTTGATGACCACTTTCTTGCAATTGGTAAC
>JBEQBT010000344.1:0-2245 GCA_041639705.1 Clostridiaceae bacterium
TGAAATCCTAATTAGCCTTGATGAGCTTATATACACTTCAGGTAAGCTTTTAAAGGACGGGGGAAAGCTTTTTATGATACATAGGCCTGAGAGATTAAAGGATATAATATTAAGTCTTGATAAAAATAGATTTAATCCAAAGAGAATCAGATTTATTCATCCCTTTGTACATAAAAAACCTACAATGCTCCTAATTGAGGCTGCTAAGTTTGGCGGAGATTTTTTAACAATAGAGGAACCTCTATATGTATACAACCAGGACGGCAGCTATACTGAAGAAATATTGAAGATATACGGAAGGAGTTAAATATGGCAGGTATTATATATTTAGTTGCGACTCCCATAGGAAATCTACAGGATATTACCCTTAGAGCACTTGACATACTTAAAAATGTAGATGTCATTGCAGCAGAGGATACAAGACATACTCTAAGGCTATTAAATCATTTTGATATAAAGAAGCCACTTGTTAGCTATCATGAGCATAACAAAAAAGAGAGTGGAGAAAAAATAATTAAAGAAGTACTAGAGGGCAAAAACTTTGCATTGGTAACAGATGCTGGAACTCCTGGGATTTCGGATCCTGGAGAGGCTCTTGTAAAGCTTGCAATCGAAAATGGAGTAGAGATATACCTAATTCCCGGCGCCACTGCATTAGTATATGGTCTTGTCGTATCTGGACTTCCGACTGCAAGATTTGTATTTGAGGGCTTTTTACCAACTGATAACAAGGGCAAAAGGGAAAGGTTTAATGAAATAAAGGACGAGGAAAAAACAATAATATTTTATGAAGCACCACACAAGCTAATAAGAACCTTAAATGATTTATACGAGAATTTTGGAGATAGAAGCATTGCTCTATGCAGGGAATTGACTAAAAGATATGAAGAAATATCAAGATGTAAACTTTCAGAAGCCATTGCCATTTATAAGGACAAAAAACCATTGGGGGAATATGTAATTATAATGGAGGGAAAGGACAAAAAAGAGGCAGAGCTAAAAAAACAAATGGAATATGAGAGCATGTCAATTGAAGAACATATAAAAAAGTATATTGATGAGGGAATGGATAAAAAGGATGCAGTAAAGAAGGTTGCCAAAGAAAGAAACTTATCTAAGTCAGAGGTATACAAATATAGTATAGATTTGTAAATGCTTTATTTAGAAAAGCTACAAGTCTTGTAATTGTTATGAAAGTCCACCACCGCCACTTGTCATCCTGAATGTAGTGAAGGATCTTAAAACCCACAGCTAATTCTTCCATTGGGATGATTGGTGACAGCATATGACTAAGCATTTATAGCAATCTTATTGCTATGTAGTTACTACATATGTAAAACGATATATTTTTACTCTAACAATTTGAAGTTATGTAATATATAGGAATATTTCAAACTGGATTTTAAAAATTGAACAGCTTAACTATTTAGAAATGAAAAAAAGAAGTCCAGCAAGCTGAACTTCTTTTTTTACCCTAAAAAACTTTTTAATGTTTTGTAATATGTAGTTATTTTTCTGCTTTAAGTTCTGTAAAGCAGTCATGGCATATATTCTTACCCCTATAGTTCACAACATCCTTTGCGTTTCCGCAGAAAATACAGGCTGGCTGATACTTCTTAAGGATAATTTGCTCTCCATCGACATAAATTTCTAGAGCATCCTTTTCTGCTATTTCAAGTGTTCTTCTCAATTCTATTGGAATAACCACTCTTCCTAGTTCGTCTACTCTTCTTACAATCCCAGTTGATTTCATCCTAATTCCTCCCTTCAACATCATTCGACATTTTACATTAATAGAATAACAAATATGCCAATTAAAGTCAATAGGAGTTACAAAAAATTCACAAATAAATTTTTATGGTGAAAAATGACGATAAAAAACGCTAGCTACTATGTTATTAAGTTAAAGAAAGTATAGATATACAAGATCAATAAATATATTGATTAAATTATTTATTATTGGAAGTATATTACCAAATACAATTGACAAAATAATATTATAATTATATAATGTAACTAATAAATAGTTGCAAATATATCAAAAGGAATGTTGTACATGGGAAAAAACGAAAAACTATTGAAAAGACTTTACACAATTCCAAAAGATTTTACTTATGATGAATTAAAGAAATTAATGACTTCTCTTGGATTTATTGAAGATACCAAAGGGAAGACTTCGGGATCTAGGGTAGCTTTTTATCATGAACATAAGCAAGTGATATTACGGTTACATAAACCTCATCCC
>JBEQBT010000345.1:0-2244 GCA_041639705.1 Clostridiaceae bacterium
AGTATAAATGCGATAATAAGTATTGACAATATTCTAATATTTTTATCCTTAAGAATAGTGAATTTTGATTTATCCTTTTTATAATTTACAATTAGATCAATCAACCCAACTAAAATTGCAAATCCCACAATTATAAAATCAGCAGACAGTGGAAAAAATAAAATTTTAGCCTTCAATGGTATAAGAGGAACTATTAAAAGGAAAGAATAAATTAATATATTGAAATAATTTTTTAATTTCATGTTTAGCCTCCGTAAAAAATTCTTTTGTGTACTCTGTATTTACATATTATATTCTCCGTAGTGGTCGATGCCCACATCGACAGGGCATCAACGGTTTCTACTAACCTTCCACCACAATGGCTTTATCCAATAAAAAGCAGACACTTGTCTGCTTAATATGCTCCTTCTCCTAAAATAACTACCTTAACAGTTTTAAAGAGTATCTTTAAGTCTATCCATAGTGAGAATTCTTTTACATACCTAACATCATATGCAATTGTTTTAGCTAATTCCAAGTCTCCTCTTCCATTTACCTGTGCAAGTCCCGATACTCCAGGCTTTACAATTAGTCTTATTTTTTCATATTCCGAGTAAATATCTGCAATGGCTGGAATCTCTGGTCTTGGTCCAATTAATGACATATCCCCTTTTAAAATATTAATAAGTTGGGGTAGTTCATCAAGGCTTGTTTTTCTAAGAAACTTACCTGACTTTGTTATTCTTGGATCATCCTTTTCCTGAAACACAAAGCCCTCCAGATTTTCTCTATCAATTTTTTTATTAAACAACTTATCAGCGTTTTTTACCATGGTTCTAAATTTATAAATAGTAAAGGGTCGTCCCCTTGTGCCTACCCTTGTCTGTTTAAATACCGCCTCACCTTCAGAATCAAGCTTTATCCAAACTACTAATATTAGAAGTATTGGGCTTAATAATAAAAGTAGAAATGCTGCTGCCAATATATCAAAACTTCTTTTCACTCCAAATTGAAACCTTTTCCTATTTATGCTGTTTTCTATATCCTTATATGCTTCCTGTGGGTACATGGTCTACATCCTCCATTTATAGTTGTCTATTATAATCTGAGCTCGTCATAGGCTGTCATTCTGAGCGTACCTGCACCACGATAAATGAAAGTCAGGCACTGTCATCCTGAGCGTAGGGTCGGATCTTTCCCTATGGTGCATATTAAGATCCGACCCTACGCTCAGGATGACAGAGCATTGTTCAGGATGACAGTGCAATGTTCAGAATGGCAGAGCAATGCTCACTTTGTATTAAAGAACCACAATATTACCTCGATAATTTTGTATTCTTGTCTATTTTATCACTATTTTTAGTAAAATAGAATACATAAATTCCTTCGATAAACCCTAACCCATAGCTTATGTGAAGTATAATAAAAGCTAACATAATATTAGGTATATGCTTTGGTTCATTTTGTGCAGCTTTTTGAGCATATAACAGAGTTCCAATCAAATAAAGTATAACTATAAAAATAAATATATACCTAATCCAACTAAAAAAAATGCTTAGACCTGTTCCAAATATCAATCCTAGAACAAAGCCTGCAGGAATTAAATGTCTTATGGATGCAGCCCTTTTATGCTTTTGAATTCCCCTTACCTTCCAAAAACCATACTGAAAATATTGGTTCCAAAGCTTACTAAATGAGCCTCTAGTATAGTAGTGGGATATTATTTCAGGAGATAATAAAATGCGTCCTCCACTTAATGTGAGTCTAAAGTTTAATTCATCATCCTGATTACGAACAAACTCCTCATCGAATAAACCTATTTTATCAAATACTTCCCTTTTATAAGCTCCAAATGCAACTGTATCAACAAGCTCTTCCCTATCAGAATATCTAAAAAGTGCGTTACCAACTCCAAAGGGTGAACCCATTGCTAAGGATATTGCCTCTGCAGACCTGCTTTCACTTAAATTAATAATCTTCCCTCCAACACAGTCTATATCCTGTGTTGTAAGTTTTTCCACGCACTTTTTCACATATTCCTTATCCATATATGCATGGGCTCCAAATATGATTATAATCTCTCCAGTGGAGTTCTCAATACCTAAATTCATTGCTGCAGGCGCAGTTTTCTTCTCATTATTAATATACCTTATTTGAGGATATAGCTTTCCATATTCTATAATTATCTCAGCCGTCCTATCCTCGGAAAGTCCATCTGCTATCATTACCTCTATGTTTTCTATTCCATAGCTCTGTTCAATTATG
>JBEQBT010000346.1:0-2213 GCA_041639705.1 Clostridiaceae bacterium
ATCTGTTGCCTGCTACTATCTTTGCATTTTCTACATCCTTTGTAACAACACTTCCTGCTGCTACAAATCCATCTTCGCTTATAACTTTTCCAGGAAGAATAGTAGCCTGTGCTCCAACTCTTCCACCTTTTTTGATTGTAACTCCCTTGAAATGATTAAATCTTTCCTTTGAACGGGCAGCAAAGTTATCATTTGAGGTTACAACACCTGGGGCTATAAATACAAAATCTCCAACCTCAGAGTAGGCAGTTAGATAAACATTAGTCTCAAGCTTGCAGTTTGAACCAACCTTGCAGAAGTTTTCTACCGCAACTCCCCTGCCTATAATTGTCTTGCTGCCTATAGTTACATTTTCTCTAATAGTTGACAGGTCAGCAACAAGAGTGTTTTCCCCAATTGTACATCCACAGTATATAATAACCCCTGCACCAATGAGGCATCCATCACCTATGTTTGCAGGTGGAAGCTCCTTCTCATCCTTAAATATGCTGTTTACTCCCCTCATTGGCTTTTTGCCAACAACACTGTTATCATCTATTCTCACATTGTTTCCTATAACTGTACCCTTATGTATCACCACATTATGCCCAAGCATACAGTTATCTCCTATTATAACGTCATCCTCAATAACTCCAAACTTTCCAAGGGTAATATTAACCCCAAGCTTTGCACTATCTGAAACGAAAGACATAATTTCTCCTCCTAATGGTGCCAAGGCACCTTGCATTCACTTTCCTTGTTCTCTGTAGTGGCCGATGCCCACATCGGCTAACGCATTTGTATTTCAGGCGATTTTAACTATTGATACAGGTATCAACATAATCATGATGCCTTGTCGATGTGGGCATCGACCACTACGATGTAGCATAGCAAGGCAACTATATTTACATTTACCTCACCTTAATATTAGCATCCTTCATCTCCAATGTTGAAAACTCTCCCATTGGGAACTTCACCGGCATGCCTGTCTTCTGTGACTTGTAGGCTGCCAGGATGATTTCCATTCCCTTTTTGCCTTCAACTCCGTTTATTAATGGCTGTCTATTCTTCCTTATTGCATCTATCATATCCTTAAACAACGGAGTATGTCCATGGCCATATACTGTGTCAGGGTCACCCTCCTGCTGCTTTAGGATCTCATCTTCATTATCTAGCCCATCAGCAAATCTCCAGGTTTCAATCCTGTTTACAGCTAGACCTCCAATTACCACTGCACCCTTTTCTCCAAAAATACTTAAGGTTTCCTCTAGATTTTTTGGATAAACACATGCACTGCCTTCAATTACACCAATTGCTCCATTTTTAAATCTTATAGTAATTGCTCCAAAATCCTCTGCTGCAATGTTACGAAGATAGTTTCCTGTTTGAGCATAAACAGATTCAACCTCTCCTCCCATCATCCATTGAAGTAGGTCAATATCGTGTATGCACTGATTCATCAATGTACCACCATCAAGCTCCCAGGTGCCTCTCCACGGAGCTTGTTCATAATATCCCATGTTTCTATTCCATCTGATGTTTGCCATTCCATTTATAAGCCTTCCAAACCTGTCGCCTTCAACAGAGTCTCTTAATTGCTTTATTACCTTGTTAAATCTATTTTGATGACTAACACACAGCATAACATTATTATGCTTAGCAGCCTCAATCATGTCATCTGCATCCTTAGTGGACAGTGCCATCGGCTTTTCAACTATTACGTGCTTGCCCTTGTTCATGCAAAATATTGCAATCTCTGGATGATATCCGCTCTCAGTTGCAATGGATACTATATCTATATCCTCTTTATCAAGCATTTCTTTATAATCAGGATAAATTTTAACATCTGCTCTCTTAAAAAAGCCTTTATATATATCAGCTTTTTCAGCTGCTGATTTCTCAATAATATCACATGCACCAACCATTACAATTTCATCACTATTGTTAGCTGCAGCCTCTACATGCCACTTTGAAATCCTTCCACATCCTATTAATGCATATCTTAGCTTATTCATTGTTATCCTCCATAATTTTAATAATATTCATAACAACTCTCACACCTGTTCCCGGCACAAAAATCATGAAACAAAGTTAGTAATTCACATTAAAGCTAGCTGTCATTCTGAACGTAGTGAAGAATCTTCCCCAAGGTGCATCTATAAGATCCTTCACTACGTTCTGGATGACATGGGGAGTGTTTCATATTAATTGACGGGCGAACAATGTTCGCCCCT
>JBEQBT010000347.1:0-2182 GCA_041639705.1 Clostridiaceae bacterium
TGCTGCTGAGACACATCTTAATAGATTATACGAATTAGCTAAAAGAGAAGGAGTAAAAGCTGAGTATAAACTTTACAAAAACGGTTTTCCTATAGGCTAAAAAATTAAATAAAATTGTTTAAAACATAAGGCTGTTCATATAGTCCTAAAAAATTGAACAGTCTTAGTTTATTTGTTATAAACAAAAGTGCTAAAAACTATTTTTAGTTTAAAAAAAAGTATGATTTAATATGAATTGCAAAAGATAATAATGACCCTTACCCACTTTGTTAGACACGATAAACTCGTGCTATACTAAAAGTGAAAGGGTGATTGATATGAACAATATATATAGTGCAGAATTTAAGCTTGAGGCTGTAAAAAGGTTAGAGAAATCTGGTGAACCTTTAACGAAGGTAGCAGCAGATTTAGGAGTAAAACCTACAACTATGCAAGGGTGGGTAAATAAGTATAGGAAGTCACCAGAAGTACCTTTCCCTGGCAGTGGAAATCTAAGACCAGAGGATGAAAAGTTAAGAAAGCTGGAGCGAGAGAACCGGGATCTTAAGGAAGAAAATGAAATACTAAAAAAAGCGGCGGCCTACTTCGCAAGGAACCTCAAGTAAAGAGGTTTCAGTTTATCAAGGCTAATCGTCATAAATATAGAATTGCGAAGCTATGCAAAGTACTCTGTGTTTCAAGGAGCAGTTATTATGCATGGGATAAAAGACCCGAGAGTGAAAGAGCAAAGGAGAATAAGCTCCTATTAGAGAGAATTAAAACTATCCACAAAACAAGTGCAAATGTGTATGGATCTGTTAAAATCACTAAAATAGTAAATAAAAAAAGCTCCAAGCCTGTTAATCACAAGAGAGTAGAACGTATTATGAGTGAAAATGGAATAAAATCAAGAGTTTCAAAGAAGTTCAAGGCCACTACTAATTCTAATCATAGGCTTCCAGTAGCAGAAAATATTCTTAATCGTGATTTTACTGTGGATAAGCCTAATGAAAAAATGGTAAGTGATATTACATACCTGTGGACAGATGAAGGATGGCTCTATGTAGCAGGAATTATGGATTTATGTGGGCAAAAATTTGTAGGGTTGTCAATGAGCGAAAGAATGACAAAGGAATTAGTAATTAACGCATTAAATGATGCCTATCAACGAGCTGGAAGGCCAACAGGTGTTATATTACACTCTGATATGGGTTCCCAATATTGCTCAAATGATTACCAGTTGTTGATAAAAAAGTATGGTTTTGTATGCAGTATGTCGCGTAAAGGTAACTGCTGGGACAATGCTCCCATGGAATCATTTTGGGGTAAAATGAAATGTGAATGGCTTTATGGGAAGCATTTTAAGACTCGCCAAGAGGCTCGTGCTGCTGTATTTGAATATGTTGAGGTATTTTACAATAGACAAAGAATACATGCCTCAAATAACTATTTAACACCTGAAGAATTCTATAATAACGCAAAGAAAGTAATAAATGCAGCATAAAAAATGAAATATTATGATATTCTACGAAAAAGGAAGAAATAACGAGTTTTAGGTGTCTAGTTTACCGGGGAAAGGGCAAATTAATTGTGCTACCACTCCAATACATAGAGCTAGTTTTTTTAGCTCCATTAAAAAAATAAAAAAGGAGTGTGATACACATGCAGAATATTAAAAAACTATATGCACTAAACAAAATAAACAGAAAGGAGTATTATGAAATAGGACAACCATATAATGGTGGGATTATCCAATCAATAAATAAAGGCTATTATGATGAAGGTCTTGGATATGGTATTACAGTAAATGATGAGGATTTATATTTATATTCCTTGTTAGAGTGCAATGTACTAGTTATTGAACTATTTGAAGAATTAAAAAGCATGAGTGATAATAGTCCAACCTCTTTAAAAATTGAATATTATGAAGCATATAATAAAATAACTATTCCATCCATCGCAAAAGAATACTGTATAGGAATGACTATTAATAATCTGAAAATAGCCAGTATAAGGCGAAGTAATTGGAATGGATTTGAAAGCTTTGATTGTATGGATTCAGATGGCAAACTAATTGTATCGATAGAAGTAAGTGATAACAAATATCTTGCTATAGAAGAAACTGAAAATGACATTTCTAAAGTATTTAAAAATGACCATTTTGGGTATTACAAAATAACAATAGAAAGACCTTTACGGCTAT
>JBEQBT010000348.1:0-2203 GCA_041639705.1 Clostridiaceae bacterium
AGAACTAAACCGCTTACGCGCTGGAGGCTGCTCGGAAATTTCAAACTTTATATATAAAATCAAAGTGGTATCTTTTTGAGATTACCACTTTAATAACATTACCACTTCTATTAAAATTAAATTTGCACCAATAAAATTAAAGGAGTGGTAAAATGTCCGAATTAAGAAACAAAATGAAAACTGAGCTTGTGCTTAGAGGTTACAGCCCTACTACTATTAAGCATTACATCGAGAATGTAAGCAGGTTTGCTAAGCATTTTAATCAATCACCTGAGCTTTTAGGTGAAGATCAGATACGCGAGTATCTACATTATTGTATCATGGAAAAACATTTAAGTGAAGGTACTGTTAATTACATTAATGGCTCTTTGAAATTTTTCTATACAAAAATCCTTAAAATAAATTGGAATAATGATATGTTTCCAAGGATGAAAGAAGGTAAAAAACTTCCTGTTGTTTTATCCAAATCAGAGGTTAAGGCTATACTGGATGCAACAGATAATTTAAAACATAAAGCGATTCTAATGACTATTTATGGTGCAGGTCTAAGAATCAGCGAAGCTGCAAAACTTAAAGGTTTAGATATTGACAGTAATAATATGCAGATAGTGATAAGACAAGGCAAAGGCAAAAAAGATAGATATTCCCTACTCTCAAAAACTAATCTTAATTTACTTCGTGATTATTGGAAAAGGTATCAACCTGGAGACTATTTGTTCCCAGGTAAGAATCCGGCTGACCATATATCAGTTCGTGCTATTCAGAAAACATTTGATCAAGCGCTAGCTAAAGCCGGTATAAGGAAGGATGCGACTGTGCATACACTTCGTCACAGTTTTGCAACTCATCTTTTAGAAGCTGGAACTGATATATGCCATATACAAAGACTTTTAGGACATACATCCATCAAAACTACAACAATCTACCTCCACTTAAGAAGATTGGACTTGCTAAACATAAAAAGTCCTCTTGAAACTCTTTAGGTGTCAGCGATGAGTGAACTTCAGGATATATTTAATCAATATGGTGATGATTACAGAAATAATCATAAGCTGCCATTACATATATTAAAAACTATGGCTGCCATAGAATCATGCAGGACATCTAAACTCGGAGGACATTTAGATGTTTGCGATGAATGTGGCAATACTAGAATTTCATATAATTCTTGTAGAAATAGGCATTGTCCTAAGTGTCAAACCTTAGCTAAAGAAAAGTGGCTTGATAATAGAAAGGATGATTTGTTACCCGTAGGGTATTTTCATGTGGTTTTTACTATGCCGGAGGAATTGAATTTCATAACTTTGATAAATCAAAAGGAAATGTATTCAATTTTTTTTAAAGCTGCATCCGAAACACTTCTAGAACTATCCCGTGATACTAAATATTTGGGGTCAGAGATTGGATTTACAACAATACTTCATACTTGGGGACAAAATTTAATGAACCATCCTCATTTACATTGTGTTGTTCCAGGAGGAGGACTCTCTCTTGATGGAAAGCGTTGGATTAATTCTAGAAAAGACTTTTTCATACCTGTAAAAGTACTTTCTAAAAAGTTTCGTGGTAAATTTTTATATTATTTTAAAAAAGCTTATCACAATAACAAGTTGAGCCTTTTAAAAGATGTTGAATACTTAAAAGAAAAGTACTTTTTTCAATGTTTCCTTGATAAACTTCATAGCAAAAAGTGGGTAGTATACTGCAAACCTCCATTTAGTAGTCCAGAGCATGTACTTGAGTACCTTGGGAGATATACCCATAGAGTTGCTTTATCTAACAACAGAATAGTAAAGTTTGAGGATGGATTAGTTACATTTAAGTGGAGAGATTACAAAGATAACAATAAACAAAAACTTATGACAGTAACCGCTGAGGAATTTATTCGTAGATTTTTAATGCATATCCTACCTAATAAATTTGTGAAGATAAGACATTATGGAATTTTAAGTAATCGTAACCGTAATTCCAAGCTAAAGTTATGCAAAGGGCTTACTGGCATGGTCTTTAAGAAAAAGTCAATTTCACTATCTAAGTTAAGTGCAGCAGAAATTTTTAAAAGACTGACAGGAATTGATTTTAATAAATGCCCTCACTGTAAGAATGGAAGAATGATAACAACACAAACACTTTATCCAAGAAATTGCTCCCCGCCAGGGGTAAGAAAAACAGCATAATCTACTAAAGTATTTTGGGGAGGGGG
>JBEQBT010000349.1:0-2189 GCA_041639705.1 Clostridiaceae bacterium
CCATCTTGAAAGCCTGGAAAGTGGGTTTTTTACATTTATATTATTCCTATTTAACACCTGGGGCTGGAGCCATTTAATTAACTGCCAGTCACCTCTTATCCATCTGTGAAGCCTCATTATATATGAGCTGTATTTTTCAGGATAACCATCAATAAGCTCAATATCTGCTGCAAGACCAGCCCTTAGGTAGCTTCCCTCAAGCAGGTCATGGCTTAATACAGAATTCTCTGGGATTGCAGTATGGAGGGCACTTTCAAACACATTAATATCATATATTCCCTTGCCAGTAAAAATTCCCTCATCAAATAAATCCTGGTATACATCTGAAACTGCGGTAGTGTAAGTATCAATTCCACCATTCCCTGCAAATATTCTTGTAAAAAGTGATTTACTGCTGCTTTCAATATTAACACCTATCCTTGGCTGTATAATTCCATGGCCACTTGTAACTACACCAGTACTAGAATCATATACAGGATTGTTCAGTGGGTGTGCTATTGTCCCAATTAATCTCTTTGCAGTGCCAATTGTCATTTTCGTATCAGCATCAAGTGTAATAACATATTTAACACTTTTAAGTGGAGCAATATCCCCAGAAATAGTAGAGTAGGTTGTGTCATTTGCCCCCTTTAACAGGTCGTTAAATTCAACTATTGCCCCTCTTTTCCTTTCCCAACCCATCCATTTGCCCTGGGATTTAGAAAAGGTTCTGCCTCTTAGAAAAAAGTAAAATGCATCACTTCCATTGGTGTATTTTTCATTAAGCTTCCTAATCATATTTAATGCAGCTTCTCTTACTTCAGCGTCATCCTGGGTATTTTGCATACTGGCATCCCTATAGTCTCCAACAAGTGCAAAGTAAATATTTTCTTCCCTATTGGCTAGATAGGTAACCTCAAGTTGGTTAACCAATTCCTTAACTCTTTTTATACTAGGCAGTATAGTTGGAACTATTACAATCGTCCTCTTATTCTCAGGTATGCCATCCTTATATTCAAGCTTTGGGAGAAATGAGGTTTCAACACAATGTGCAGCGGTCCAATTTGCAATGCTTGTAAATATTTCACTTACAGGCAGCAATGATAAAATAAATATAACAATGCTTAGCAAAATACTTTCATTTAAGCCATAGGAGTACAAGGACAACAGCAATGCTGCAGCAATAGAGAAAATAATAATTGATGAAAGGTATAGTGAAAAGGAATGACCTTTCATCCAGTTTCCTCTTTGCTTGGATTTAAGCTGGGATAGAAATGTATTTTCTCCTGCACCTATTATGTAATAACCTATATGGGTAAACCTGAACTCCTTATTATTTTCTTGTGCAAGCCTTGCACATGCAACTGCTTCCCTTGCTGTTCTTGTCTCGGATATATTAAGCTTCTTTGATATTTTTTCTATTCTTTTTCTATAATAATTTCTTGATTCAAAGTCCTGTCTTGTATAAACCCCCGAAGGATCCTCACAAAGTATCCTTTCTACCATTGATAGTGATTCAAATATCTTATCCCATTCAAGGGATTTAATAAGTCTAAGGCTTGATATGCAGTTTCCAATGGAAATCTGCAGTGATGCCTGCTTCTGATGTTCCCTGTTAATTACCCCTTCAATGTCAATATCATAATCAATAAGCTTTGAGTTTAATGCATTATGAAGCACATCCAGATTTAAGCCTTCTTTTTTAAATAACCTTAGAAGGTGTTCAATATATGAATACTCAACATTTTTCATGTCATTGATATGTGACAATGCAATTGATAGAATATCATTATAATTTTTTTCTCTTAATTTTTCTACTTCCTTCCACTGAACCTGAATTTGAATTATTTCTTCACATATGCTTCTTATTTTTTCAATTATTGCAATTGTAAACATGGGAGATAGGGACCAAAGCTCGGGCATAGCCAGATAGCTCTGGGACTGGTATGCATTAATAAAATTTATTAATTTATCCTCCTCAATTTTACCATCCAGATGGGAAACCATCTCAAGTGTAACCCCAAATATCCTTGGATAGTTTCTTAAATATCCATTATCCAAATATTTTAAATCCCTAAAAAGTTTTGATGGTAGACTAAGCTTTAGGGCTTTTATATCCTCTTCTATAATATAGAAATTATCAAGGAGCCACTCAGAAGCAGGGCACACTAGCAGCTTGGATGAAACATCCTCGATTACAGATTCATATA
>JBEQBT010000350.1:0-2172 GCA_041639705.1 Clostridiaceae bacterium
AAACATCTGATGATATGGAATCAAAGGGAAAATACGGAGCTTTAATTATAGCATTAATATGGATTGTTATATTGTATTTTATAGTAAGAGCAATTGTTAATCTTTAATTATAAATGCTTTATGGTGTATAATTTATTTATGGGTGTAGGATAATATTCTTGTGTATTGCATTAAATTATGTATCTCAAGGATGGATTTTAAAATGTTGACAAATATATGTACCTATGATATTATTTATCAAGTGAAATAAAATATTGAATATAACTCTTATCTAGAGAGGTGGAGGGACGGGCCCGATGAAACCCGGCAACCAGTGGCTAAGCCACACAGGTGCCAATTCCTGCGGAATGTTATCATTCTGAAAGATGAGGGTGTTTTGGAAATCAAAGCCCCTTCTGTTTGAAGGGGCTTAATATGTTCTAAGGAGGAATTTATATGGTAAAAAGGTTATTTACTTCAGAGTCAGTAACTGAAGGGCATCCAGATAAAATCTGCGATCAGATTTCAGATGCAATATTAGATGCAATAATAGCAGAGGACAAGGGAGCAAGAGTAGCTTGCGAAACCACAGTTACAACTGGTATGGTATTGGTAGTTGGAGAAATATCAACTAAATGCTATGTAGATATTCCTAAAATTGTTAGAAAAACAGTTGAGGAAATTGGATATACAAGAGCAAAATTTGGTTTTGACAGCGATACTTGTGCAGTTTTAACTTCAATACATGAACAATCAGAGGATATAGCATTAGGAGTTGATAATGCTCTTGAGGCTAAAAGGGGAAATTTTGAAGCAGGAATTGAGGCAATTGGTGCAGGAGACCAGGGCATGATGTTTGGATATGCATGTAATGAAACACCAGAACTTATGCCTCTACCAATAGCAATGGCTCATAAGCTTGCATTAAGACTTGCAGAGATAAGAAAAGACGGAACTCTCGATTACTTAAGACCTGATGGAAAGACACAGGTAACTGTGGAATATAACGATGATAAGCCTGTAAGAATTGATACTGTAGTTATTTCATCACAACATAGTCCAGATGTAACACTTGAGCAGATTGAAAAGGACATTACAGAGCAAGTTATTAGAAAAGTAATCCCAAGGGATCTGCTGGATGAAAATACAAAGTACTATATTAATCCAACAGGAAGATTTGTAACTGGTGGTCCCCATGGAGATTCCGGACTAACTGGAAGAAAGATAATAGTTGATACATATGGTGGATATGCAAGACATGGAGGTGGAGCCTTCTCAGGAAAGGATCCAACAAAGGTTGACCGTTCAGCAGCATATGCAGCAAGATGGGTTGCGAAAAACCTTGTGGCTGCGGGATTGGCAGATAAATTGGAGATAGAAATAGCTTATGCCATAGGTGTTGCAAAGCCGGTTTCAATTGAGGTGGATACCTTTGGAACAGGAAAGATAGCAGATGATAAAATTGTTGAAATAATAAATAAGGTGTTTGATTTAAGACCTGCTGCAATAATTAGGGATCTTGATTTAAGAAGACCATTATACAGACAGGTTGCAGCATATGGACATTTTGGTAGAACTGATCTAGATCTTCCTTGGGAAAAGCTAGACAAGGTAGAAGCAATAAAAAGGGTAATGTAGAATTAATTCAAAAAACAGTTTTGGTTTATACCAGAGCTGTTTTTTTATCCACTTTCAAGACTCCCACTTCTATAAGTGGGATTCCCATTGCCTACTTTGGTGGGGGTAGAGTCCCCTACCATGGTCTCAATGTCTAGCTTTAGCTGGGCGAGTTCACAAATCTAATATGCTTCTGATAAAGATGATTATTATAAAAACTAAAACCTTCTACAATTTATATATTAGGGAGGTGTTATTTTGGAGGATATAATAAGTCAAATAGCCAACTTTGGTTTTCCAATTGTGCTTTCGGTTTACCTTTTAGTTAGAGTAGAGGGTAAGCTTGAGAAGCTGACAGAAAGCATAAATGAGCTTTCTAAAACTATTGCCTCCATGGACAGAAATGCATAAGAAATAGTCAGGAATTTATTCCTGGCTATTTCTTATATAAAATCACAATTGTGTGGAAGTGCATCGTAACTTCTGGATAAGGTTGAACACTGTTCCCTTATATTGAATATAACAGTACACTGTAGTGGCCGATGCCCACATCGGCTTGGGTATTTGCGGTGCATG
>JBEQBT010000351.1:0-2074 GCA_041639705.1 Clostridiaceae bacterium
CGGGATGAGACAAAGGGTGGCACTTATTAGAACTCTCGCAACAAATCCAGAAATACTGTTATTAGATGAACCCTTTTCTGCTGTTGATTATCAAACAAGACTGGCTGTATCCGATGAGGTTTATAAGATTATTAAAGGTGAGGGTAAAACTTCAATTATGGTTACACATGATATTGCTGAAGCTGTGGCAATATCGGATAGAGTTGTTGTATTAAGCAAAAGACCTGGTCAGTTAAAAAACATCTATGAAATAAAACTTTCAACTGAAAACAGAACACCTATAAAGTCAAGGGAAGCTCCAGAATTCAGACATTATTTTAACACCATATGGAAGGAGCTTGATGTCCATGTTGAATAAAAAGATCTCAACAGAAAATGTTTATTCAAAGGAACATAATGAATATTTAAAAAAAGTTAAAGGTCGAAAAACAGCTATAGTTGTAACTCAAATACTCATACTGATTATATTTTTTGTACTGTGGGAAATAACTGCTCATTATAAAATAATCGACCCATTTCTAGTAAGTCAGCCATCAAGGATGCTTAAATTTTTAATTAAACTCTATAATGAAGGAACACTTTTCAGACATATATGGGTAACCTGTTATGAAACTATAATAGGATTTGTAGTAGGCACAGTTGTTGGTACTTTAATTGCTATAGTATTGTGGTCCTCTGATTTTATATGCAGAGTACTTGACCCCTATCTAGTTGTATTAAATGCGCTTCCTAAAATTGCACTTGGACCAATTATAATATTTTGGGTAGGTAATGGTGAGCCGGCGATAATCATGATTGCACTGATGATTTCATTAATTGTAACAATTATTTCCGTGTTTTCTGGTTTTAAAGAGGTTGATGAGGATAAGATAAAATTATTGCAAACATTTGGAGCCACAAAATTTCAAATTTTAAAATATGTAGTTTTTCCTGCTAGCATTCCAACTATGATTTCTGCATTAAAAATAAACGTAGGACTTTCATGGGTAGGTGTAATAGTTGGTGAATTTCTTGTTGCACAGGAAGGTTTGGGATTCTTGATAGTATTTGGTGGGCAGGTTGCCCAGCTAGACATGGTAATGTTGAGTATAATAATACTTTCCTTAGCAGCATATTTAATGTATCAGGTAGTCGCCTCATTTGAAAAAAGATTTTTAAAATGGAAAAACTAGTATAAATATAAAAGCAAGCTATCGCCCACATGATGAAAATAGTCCTTAACTTTTATAATTAAATGCAGGCTAATATATTAGGCTTTTGATTGTTGTCTTTTTATTAGATTAAATACAATGTGGGTGATGCTTTCTTATTAATTAAAGCCTTCCCTGATGGAAGGCTTTAAAATTACATATTTCTTGCCCATTTTCCTGTTACAGGATAGGAGTAGTCTCTTCCTTCTGCAACATTAACTATAGCAATAATTGTAAGCACCAATGCTGCTATTCCAAAGAATATCAATCCTAATATTCCTATTAGTACAATTGTAAGTATACCTGAAACTATAAGTCCTCCAACCATTACTAACTGAAATATAAGTGCTTCTTTTGCCTGTGTTTTAACATAATTGTCCTTGCTCACAAGCAGAACAATAACTGGAACTATAATTGCAAGACTTATAAAAGCACTTGCATGACATGCAATCCCTAATATTTTCTGTTCTGTAGTTAACATATTTTATATCCTCCTCTAACCTTTATTTTACTTTATTATATTAAATTATAAGTAATAGTACAACAAACCAAATAAACATTTATTTTCATTCTATAATGTTTTCCTATTGTACTATTTTGTTTTTCTTATATATAGACGTATAATATGATGCCTATCCCATGGATATTTTAATTTTTTTTATTTGGATACTATTAGCAATGAACATTTGTGTGGTAATGCGTCGTAAGTGGCAGCCATATGACTTATTACATATGTGTGGTTATGCGTCGTAGTGGTGAACAGTGTTCACCACTACATTGAGAATAACGTGCACTGTAGTGGCCGATGCCCACATCGGCATGTTATTTTCGGCATATGGGATTCCCACAATTGATGTAGGTATCGCCTACCACGTTAATGACCT
>JBEQBT010000352.1:0-2072 GCA_041639705.1 Clostridiaceae bacterium
GTACATAAGGATGATGTTTATTCAGTGTACACTGGCTCAACCAAGACTTCGATGTAAGAGCGAATTGCAGATAAGCTTATAGAATTTTTTAGATTGTTTATATTATTTTATAGATTTATCTGACCAGGCAGATACTATATCTTGAATAATAAATAGAAGTTTTATTGCCAGTCAGATCCCTAGGTGTAACCAGACGGGAGAAAACATAAGTTGATTTTAAGAAAATATAACCTAAAATCTAAGTGTCATCCTATTAAAAACATCAATAGGATGGCTTTTTTTATGTGCAAAAATATTTTTAAAGCTCCATATATAAATTCATGACAACCAAACAATTAAAAAATTAGAGTATTAAAGTGTCAAATTATATAATAGAAGAGCATATAATTGTGGGAGGTTTTAATTATGCAAAAGGAATGGATTAAAAATTATAGAAAAGAGCTTAAAAGTGATGTGTGGGTTATGCCACCACTATATGCAAGAGTTTGGCAGTATCTAATACTTTCTGCAAACTTTGTGGAGAAAAAGGTTCCTATGAGGGATGGCTCATTTATAGTTGTAAAACCTGGATAATATTTAACATCCATTAGGAACATAGCAAATGCAGTTGGTTGGTACGAGAGGGGACTCTGGAAGGAGCCAAACCCAAAAACTATACAGGATGTTTTTGATTGGCTTGAAAAGCAGAACATGATAACACTTGATCATGGGAGTAAAAACAGGCAGTTTACACTTATAATCCTTGTAAACTGGGATCTATACCAAGGTGAGCACGATAGTAAAGATACCTCAGATCATGATGAAGGTAACATTGAAGTGACAGAGAATAATCAGGTACTGGATATAAACAATAATTATAATAATGCTAATAATGAAAAAGAAAACAAAGAAGAAGAAGAAAATATAAATATATACCCTAGAAATGGTGAAGAGTATTCTGAGTCCTTTGAGTCCCTTTGCCTTTCCTATCGGAGGAGGATTGAGAAAAGGGAAAGAAAAAGTTTGATGCAAGCTCCAAGTGTCAGAGGGGAATTTACAGGGGCTTGCAGAAATGGACAGAGGACTTTACCTCGGAGCTGGTAGTGAAGATAGGTAACAGCTACCAATTTATTTGGCATTTTAGTTAATTTTTAATATTATAAAAATCTTTATCAGATTTGTAAAATACACATAAATAATAGTTAAAGCTTAGTTAATGTTGTTGAAATAAAATAAAATAAGTATTTTCCATTGGTTTTATCTGAAGTGCCTTGAAGGTGCTGCAACAAATCCAGGTGCTGCTTCCTCAGGAATAATGGGTGCAGGAATAGGCCTTGGTATGGGCTTTGGAATTGGCGGTGGTATGGGTACTCAAATGGGCGAAATCACAAAAAATATAAGTGCAACACAGGAGGAAAAACAATGCCCAAGCTGCAAAGCCCCTATGAATATAAATACACGTTTCTGCGGCAAATGTGGATG
Source organism: Clostridiaceae bacterium (assembly GCA_041639705.1). Taxonomy (GTDB): domain Bacteria; phylum Bacillota; class Clostridia; order Clostridiales; family Caloramatoraceae; genus JARDZI01. The sequence continues at coordinate 1,462 of JBEQBT010000352.1, forward strand.
TGATACTCAGAGCTATGGAAAAGAAAAAAGTAAAGACTCTGTTACATGCAGCAATTGTGGTTCAGCGTTTTCTGTTAAAATGAAGTTTTGTCCTGAGTGTGGAGATTCATATAACCCATGTCCTAAATGCAAGGCGGATGTTAAGGATGGGGCAAAGATATGCCAAGAATGTGGAAATCCAATGCCTGTACCATGCCCAAATTGTGGAACGTCAATAGAAAATGAAAATATGAAATTCTGCCCTGAATGTGGCACAAGCCTCATAAAGAAGTGCCCAGGCTGCGATGTAGAAATAAAGGGTACACCAAAATTTTGCCCTGAATGTGGTATGAAATTATAATTATGCTACCAGAGAGGTGATAGAGATGAATAAAAGTTCAAGGCGTATAATAACAGGACTTATTGGATTAATAGTAATATCTGTAACTTTGATTGCCTTTTTTATGGGGTTTGGAAATGGGCAAAAGGAAACTATTGACTTTGTGGCACTTATCTTTGTACTAACTTCAGAAATTGTGCTGTTTGTTACGATTACTTTTATAGATAATTTTAAAAATAAGGCAAACAGCATTTTCCTGTACTCGGGAATTATATCTACCCTTGTGCTTTAC
>JBEQBT010000353.1:0-2034 GCA_041639705.1 Clostridiaceae bacterium
TTATAACATGTCACTTGTTACGGCCCTGCCACTTTATGTTGTATAAATTCTCTCCTGTATGGCAATAATACAGAAAAAATAGGGGAGGGATATTATGGATAGAAACAACCAAGTGACTACTGCACAACTTCTTACCAAAGCCGTTAAAGGTATAAATACCGTAAAAAATGCAAAACCCGTAGGAAGAAATCAACTAATAGATGATATTAAAAGAGCAGTTGAAGAGCTTAATAATATTAGAAGGTACTTTGAGATAGTTGATGAACCTGAACTGATTGACTACGCCATCTATAGAGAAAAAGCAGCATTAATGAAGCTGTCCTATCTTTTGAAGAAGGCAAAGAAAGATGAGCCATTAAAATGTAGCCAACATATATAATAAATTATTGTTCTCCAGCATAGAATAATATGAATAAATGTGTTGGAGGGATTGATTTGCCTTTAAAGCTTGATACCAATATAATAATATACATATTATTAGTAGTCATTTTGGGGACAAGTGCAGTTATGTTTAAAAACAAAAGGGGTAAGGTATTAGGAGTAGTGGGAAGATTTATAATTGGTGGAGCATTTATATATATATTTAATCTTATTGCTAAAGTTATTAATGTGTCATTACCCCTAAACCCTATAACTGCACTTATTATTGGGCTCCTAGAAATTCCAGGCTTTGCACTTATATTAATTCTAAGGTACGTAATTTATCCATGAAAAGGAAGCTGTCTCAAAATTACTAATAATCATAATTTGTGCTTGCCATCCTGAACGTAGTGAAGGATCTTTCACTGTAGAGTGTATTAAGATCCTTCACTGCGTTTCGGATGACAAATAGTCTTTCATACCAATGACAGTAGGAAAGCTATTAAGCACAATTTTTATGAGAAAAAAGTATTTTGACACAACTTCCTTGGTTATATCCATCAACAGTTTAACCGTGAGGAGATCTCTTAGCTAATTCATATATTGCATGGGCATATATCTTTGCATTTAACACTAAATCATTTACTTCAATGCACTCATTTGCCTGATGATCAAGATCTGGTTTGCCTGGGAATATTGGGCCAAATGCTACGATATTAGGCATTTCTTTAGCATATGTACCACCACCAATTGCTAGCAGGTTTGCTTTGAGTCCAGTTTGTTCTGTGTATACCTTCAATTCATCAATCTTCTTATTTAACTCCATATTAATGACCCCCTATAAGTGATTTATAGGTTGATGTGTTTATATTTCTATTATAATTCTTTTAGGCATAATCTATCAATCATACTGTAGATAGATATTTGTCAGTAGGGGGTGGGATAGGGATGCAAATCTACTTAATATAATCAAAATTCAACCTTTACATTATAATAAACTAATCATGATGTTCATACTTAAAATAGTATACATAATTATCCAAGTATAAAAAATAGCATTGGGGTTACAATAAAACATGTAGTTACAGCAACAACACCTCCTGGAATGTCAGCATATGAAATGAGGAGTAATATCTAGGTATATTAAGATATACCCTCGTAAATGCTTGTGAGGGATAAATAGATCAAAATGTATTTCTTCATGCATGTTAACATATAAAAGTTGCCTCAAGGCAATGAACATAATACAGCACTTGAGGGAATATGGAAAGAAATACATGATTGACAAAACAGTGAAAACATGATATTCTAAAAGAACGCCGTTGATTGAGAGCTTCTCAATCCTCTGGTAGAAAAAACCTGGTTGACATGATGAAAGATACATGATAAGATATAAAAGTTGCCTCGGTTGGATGTAGTGGTTGATACCCACATCGACAGAGAACGACGGAAATAAAAACTAGGTTGACAGCAAGAGAAACACATGATAATATAACTAAGCGGTCTTAACCGCAGGACAAATTGGTCCTTGAAAATTGAACAGTAGAAAAGCGAGCGTACCATATAATTTTTATAAATGTAATGAGACTAGGATTTTAATTTAAGAGTTTGATCCTGGCTCAGGACGAACGCTGGCGGCGTGCTTAACACATGCAAGTCGAGCGGAACTTGAGA
>JBEQBT010000354.1:0-1994 GCA_041639705.1 Clostridiaceae bacterium
TTAGGGTACCTATATATGGTGTGAATTTTTCAAAGCCTCTTCCCATATTCTCCTTCACCATTCCATCTATCTTCTCCACAATATACTCTGCCCATACCTGCTTTCCCTTTGGAATCTCATTTATTCTATTTGTAATAAGTAATGTTGAAATCATTATGAATATCATTACAACCCACTGTGCAACTACAGAGTAGGTTACAGGGATTGTCAGTCCTAGGATCGAAAGCTCAAATAATGGGGACATTTTCTCCACGCTATCCCTCCTCTCTAGTATTCAAATTAAACTTATAGGATGATATTATTACAGAAAAATTAACACTTAAAAAGCCTATGCAAAACAAAACAATTTCAATAGCATTTGGATTGACAATCCTTATTAGGATATTTACGATTAATAGATATCTAACTATTAAAAATAATCTCTGCACTAAAACAGGTTTTTTGTACCTTGTACTGGTTACAAGTGAAATAGATATGGTAAGAAAAACAAGGTTTAAACACCCAGTTAAAAATCCAACTAGGTAGCTAATTCCATACTCCCACATATTTAGCACAAAAAAAACACCTAAACTCGCTGTTGCAATAATAATCCCTAACCTAAGTCTTTGAATCATATACTTGCTCTGGCTCATCAACATACATCCACTCCATACACAATCACTATTTATATTTATCTATTTTCCCTCAATAACAAGAATTTAATACAAAAAAATAGTGCCACATAGTTATTCAAAACTATGTGGCACTATTTAAAGTTTTATTTACACAATTCATCTCTTTCAACAATAAGAGCAGTTCCCATTCCGCCGCCTATGCATAGGGTTGCAAGGCCGTATTTTTCGTCCCTTTTTGACATCTCATGAAGCAATGAAACAAGAATTCTTGCTCCTGATGCTCCTACTGGATGTCCTATGGCAATAGCTCCTCCATTTACATTTACTCTTTCCATCGGTAAGTTTAGCTCTCTGACTACTGCAATGGATTGAGCTGCAAAGGCTTCGTTGGCTTCAATTAATCCAAGATCATTTACGCTGAGACCTGATTTTTGAATAGCAAGCTTTGTAGCCTCGATTGGTCCTACTCCCATTACTCTTGGTTCAACTCCTCTTGAGCCATAGGATAGTATCTTTGCCATTGGCTTTAAGCCATGCTTTTCTACAAATTCTTTACTTGCAACTATTACTGCTGCTGCACCATCGTTTATACCTGATGCATTACCTGCAGTTACTGTTCCATCCTTCTTAAATGCTGGTTTTAGCCTGGCTAGCTTCTCAACTGTTGTATCAGGTCTTGGAAATTCATCCTTGTTAAATATAACAGGCTCTCCCTTTCTTTGAGGAACCGCATATGGAATGATTTCATCTGAAAACCTGCCCCTCTCCAATGCACGTCCAGCCTTTATCTGTGAGTTATACGAAAACTCATCCTGTTCTGCTCTAGTAATATTATATTCCTCAGCAACATTTTCAGCAGTTATTCCCATATGATACTGGTTGAATACATCAGTAAGGCCATCATATACCATCTCGTCCACAGCACCTGTATCTCCCATTCTTGCACCCCATCTTAAGCCTCTCAATATATATGGAGCCTGAGACATACTCTCCATTCCACCTGCAACTATACAGTCAGCATCTCCTAATTTTATAAGTTGTGCTGCAAGACTTACAGCTCTTAGTCCTGAGCCACATACCTTATTAATTGTCATTGCAGGCACCTCTACTGGTAATCCTGCATAAATTGCTGCCTGTCTTGCTGGGTTTTGTCCAAGTCCTGCTTGAAGAACGTTTCCAAATAAAACTTCCTCCACCTGTTCAGGTGAAACATTAGCTCTTTTTAGTGCTTCCCTAATAACCTCTGCGCCAAGCTTTACAGCAGGAATGTCCTTTAACCCTCCACCGTATGAACCGACTGCAGTTCTGCATGCCCCTAAAATGTAAATCTCTCTCATTTTATTACCCCCTGTATATTTAATGATCTTACTTATATGTATT
>JBEQBT010000355.1:0-1903 GCA_041639705.1 Clostridiaceae bacterium
TATTAAAGAATTGGAAAAGGAAAGAGGTACAGCTTGTGAAAACAACTATAAAAGCAATACTAATTAATATAAATGAAAAAGAGCAGAAAATACTTGATGACATGATGTTAATTTTCTCAACAGCTGTTAGGTTGGCATTTAACAGATTTCTTGTAGGTGTAGTAATATGCGAACTGTAAAAGTGTACTGCTGCTAAATATAAGCTAAACATAAGACAAGCAAAGGATGCAGTAGAAAAGGCCAGAGAGATTATTGCATCACAGAAGAAATTAAATAAACAAAACTATGATAATTATACAAATAAGGTTAGACATATTGAAAAAGTGTTACAGGATAAAACAATCAAATTAACTGATAAGAAGAGAAATGCTCTAACTATCAAACTTGATAAGAGAAAAAGAAAACAGGAAGGTTTAAAAAGACATATTGATAATGGTACAATTCCATCTATAATATTTGGAACCAAGAGAATGTTTTATAAAAAGTGTAAGGGAACTATAACAAATGAAGAATGGAAAGCTTGTAGAAACAACCATATATATTCTAGAGGAGATAAAACTAAAAATGGTAATCCCAATTTAAGAGTAGTAATAATAAAAGGGATGAGTTTCTTAGAAATATCAACACTTGAAAAAACAGATACAAATAGGGCAATAAAAATTAGGATTCCATTATATATCCCTCAAAAGCTTTCAAAGAAAACAGGTAAAGTAAATGGAATAAACTATAGAGAAATGTTTTTAAATTACCTTAAATATGGTGAAGCCTATCAGGTTGAGATAATAAGAAGAAACAATAAATACTATGTCCATATAACCTTTGAAGAATATGTATCTAATATCTCAGATAAAAGTAGTACAGAAAGAATTGGAATAGATACAAATTCTGATGGATTTGCCATAACAGCCATTGATAATAAGGGTAATTATAAATGGCACAGCTATTTGAGTAACCATGAACTACTTTATTCTAGGAGTAACAGAAGAAGAAACCTATGTGGAGAGCTAGTTAAAGAAGTAATAGCCTCAGCTTTGGAAAAAAACTTAAAGTTAGCCATAGAGGATCTAAAGTTTAAGGATGATAGGGATGTTACAGTAAATTTGCTAGAGTAAAGCATCAATTTATATACAGTATACTATTATCAATGCTTGAGAGAGGCTGCATTCGGAATGGAATAGAAATAATAAAGGTAAAACCTCAATTTACAAGTAAAATAGGGCTATATAAATACTGCCATCAATATAGAATGGGAGTCCACAATGGCGCGGCAATGGTTATAGGAAGAAGAAGCTATGGCTTTAAAGAAAAAGTACCAAAAATACTTAAAGATAAATTGATATCAAACAGGTCAGAATTCATAAAACAAAATGAGTGGAAAAAATGGACTATTATTAACAATATTATAGAAAAGAAAGGGGGGAAAAACCCTGGTTTGTGGATAGAAAATAGAGAAGCAATACTTGGGATAGACAAGGTTGGTTAGGAATCATTAATTAAACTTGCCAGAGTACACTAAGTTGAAAGGCTCTGGTGATTAATAAATTAAAGGGGCTGACTAACAGTCGCAATTTTGCAGGACTTTGTAATAGAATATTATGAAGGTTAAACTGAAAGGTTTGCAAAATTTTAATACGTAAGTATTAACCTAAGTGGTTGAATCCTGTGATACCACCATACTATTATTTATAGTGTGAAAAATTGTGATATTTTAAAATGTTACGATTTTAGAAACCAGGATTGATAATGTGCTAGGAACTATTGTAAATGCTTTCGCAATAATTGCAGGAAGTCTTGTAGGTTATTTAGTAATTCGATTATTTAAAGGGGGAATACCTGAAAGAATAAATGATACAATAATGAAGGGTATGGCTCTTTCTGTGCTTTTAATTGGTATCTCAGGAGC
>JBEQBT010000356.1:0-1837 GCA_041639705.1 Clostridiaceae bacterium
TTTATTGATAGAATTTATGGACCTTCGCACAGTTGCTATTTTCGATATTATTCCTCATTTTTTGGAGGGGTCAGTCCACTTTGCTGGACGCACAGCGGCCAGCTTGTTAGATAGGAAGAAATTATTTTAAGAGAGTTAAGAATTTACAGTGGAAAGTGGAGAATTAATGTTTATTTCAGCATGATCAGCTATTTCCTCCATCAGTAAAAGCTTTTCTTTCAGTTTTATATAGTAAAAAAATATTTGAAAAAGCAGGTATTAATTTTGTAAAATTGCACAGAATAATTACAAGAACATGTGTTCTGTATTCTGATTGATAGGAGCTAATATGTATACAAAAGAACAGATCCTGGATTATATGAAAAATCATTATCCAAATGAAGATACTATAACCATTTGTCAAAAGCTAGAATTAACATTAAGTGCAATTAGGACGATTGCGACAAGGAATGGTATTCATAAGAGTAAGGAATATTTAAGGATGCAGCATGAACGATTATTGAAAATAAAAGAGGAAAAATATTTAGCATCTATTCAAGACATTACTCTTACAAAATTGGAACAAAATATCTTAGTCGGAAGCATTCTGGGTGATGGCAGTCTTGCATTTTCACCAAGAAGCAGGAATGCATATTACAGGGAGCACTTTTCTATAAAGCAAAAAGAGTATAGAATATGGAAAATGAATACCATTCATTCACTTAAATTTAGAATAGAAAATGAATGTCATCTGAAATCTCCAAGCCATCCTATTTTTACAGAGCTTCATCAACAGTATTTTGTCAACGGAATTAAAATGATTACTAAAGAAAATATAAAATTGTTAAATCATCCAATTGGTTTAGCTTGTCTTTACATGGATGATGGTACACTAGTAATTGATACTTCAAGTAGCACTAAAAAGATTTATCTATTTCCACGTATTACAATATATTCTCTCAGTTTTTCAAAAGAAGAAAATGAAATATTGATAGAACATATAAAAAATGACTTTGGTATAAACTTCAAGTTAAAATTAAGGCCAGATGGATCAAAATATTGTATAGAATTAAGCAAGAGAAATGAAATAATGAGATTTATACAGTTAGTAGAACCTTTTATTAATAATATTCCATCAATGAAATATAAAATTGATATTCAAAACAGACTTGATATCAAGAAAAACGAACTTATTCACGCTAATGAAAATAAGGAAATAATAATTTCGCCATTAGAGATAAAGGATGTAGATTATTCTGCTGAAGAGGAAAACTTTATTATAAAAATGAAACTTAGCGGGCATAAGGATAAAGATATATCAAATCTCTTAGTCAGAAGTTATTGGGGTGTTGTAGACAAGATTCGGAGGCTGAGGAAGGAGGGGAAAATGTAAAAAAGGAGCCAGAGTTTTCACTCTGACTCCTTAGTATTTCTTTTATAAGTTTATCAATTATCTTAATAATTGAAGAACTTGTTGAGGTTGTTGGTTTGCTTGCGGACCATCAATTATATTTCTATAACTGCCAGACTATATCTTCAACCAGTACTCTTGGTTGTCGGGCACTTCGGAAAACCTCATTTCCTACAGACCTCATCACCATGACTTATGTTTTAGGTGGTACGTCTTAGTCGTTGAACCTTCTCCAACCTTTCGGTACAGGAGCTCGGCTGCTGATTATCCAATCTGTTTACTTTTCAACCTGTCACGTTTGCCCTTTCGAGCTCCGCTGTAGGGTAACAGCTTAAGGAAGTTCCAGCAATTCACCCGATTTGCATTAAGAATTACTCCTTAATGGACCCTTAAATAATCAACTACCTAAGAAGCTGTAAAACTTGTTCGGGTTGATTATTGGCTTGA
>JBEQBT010000357.1:0-1829 GCA_041639705.1 Clostridiaceae bacterium
ACTTTATCCTGATTTACAACAAGTTTAGCCATGGCACTGCCTCCTCATACAAACTTCAAGCTTTTAAGCTTGCCAGCTATTTTTTCAGTCAATTCTTCTGAATTTCCATTCCACATTTCTCTGTCACTATTTACTGCAGGCGGGAATATTCTTTCAACCTGAGTTGGCGAACCATTAAGTCCGTAGCTTTTTTCATTTTGGTCATCAAAGTCCTTTAAGCTTATAACTCCTATTTCCTTGTCCTTAGTCAGAAGCTTTCTTCTATAAGAAGGCAGCCTTGGCTGGAAAATATCCTTCTCTACAGTTATTAAGCATGGTAGCTTAACCTCAGCAATTTCAACCGTGTCAGGCATGTCCATTTCTACAATTATAGAATCCTCTTTAATCTCAACTATTTTTCTTACATTTGCTACGTGAGGCATTCCTAAATGTTCAGCCATTTCAGGACCGACCTGTGCAGTATCTCCATCGGTAGTCTGCTTTCCACAGATTATCAAATCCACATTTCCCATCTTCCTTACCCCTTGGGAAAGAGTATAGGAAGTGGCAAGCACATCTGCACCTGCAAATTTTCTATCTGATAAAAGCATTCCTTCATCTGCACCCATTGTAAATGCTTCCTTTATAACCTCTTTAGCCTGTGGAGGTCCCATACTGATTACCTTAATTACTCCTCCTGACTGCTCCCTTATCTTAAGTGCAGTTTCAATAGCATATAAATCATAGGGATTCATTTTAGAATCTACTCCATCTCTTTTTAATACCCCTGTAACAGGATCAACCTCAACCTTTGCTGTTCCAGGCACCTGTTTAATACATACTAATATATTCATATATATTACCTCCATAATTTATACTTGATAACAATTATATAAAAAATCCTCTAATATATACCAAAATTCCTAATACTATTACATGTTCCATACACAATTTTAAGGTATTGTTAAATGCTCCTTCTCCAAATCGAATTTTGGTAAGGTGGTATGACCAATTAACTTATTAATTAAAATGTATCATATTTGTTTAATCATTTCTACAATAGTTATTTTATTGTCAATATATTTTTCAGAATTCCCATAGGCACCTGTAAATGATAAAGGTCAGCAGCCTCTCATTTTTAGCATAGGGTCGAATCTGAACTCTAAGATCCTTCACTTCGTTCAGATGACACTGCCGCTGAAAGTAACCTTAATTGCAATGAATTGGATAGTTAAAAGAATGGAGCTGATTAACACCCTTAATAAATTTATTATTCATAGAAATAATCTTCTATCAGTTTAAAATGACCATTTATTGCATTGAAGGCTCCATCAATATCTCTTTTTTTAAGGGCAATATAAAGTATTTCATGCTGTATTGTCAATTTTACCCTATTATCTTCAAACCTCAATATCTTTTTCCTTGAGTCCTTTATAAATTCATCAATAAGTTGAGAAATTACCTGAAGTATGTTTATAATAAGAAAGTTTTCGGATGCCTTTGCAATGGTAAAGTGAAACTCTTTATCTAATTTTATACTCCTGTCTTCATCATCACAGGCTTTCATTTTATCAAGCAATATTCCAAGGACTTCAACTTCTTCATCCTTAATTCTTGCTGCTGCTAAAACTGCAGCTTCTACCTCTAGCGTCTTTCTGAATTCAAAAATTTCATGGGAAGTTCCCTCCTCAAGTAAAAACATCATAGACATAGGTTCAAAAAGACTATTCCCAAAACTCACCTTTATATAATTTCCCGCTCCCTGTCTGCTTTCAACCAATCCAATAACCTCAAGTGCCCTTAGTGCCTCGCGTACAGATGTTCTGCTTACTTGAAGCTGCTCTGCTAAA
>JBEQBT010000358.1:0-1794 GCA_041639705.1 Clostridiaceae bacterium
CACCGCCGCTTAGTTCTTTGGGAGGAATCAAAAATTTTGCGAAGTTTTCTGGTTTATGAGCACAAGTGTCTTGATTGATGCTTGTGCTTTTTTAACGCAAAACTTTTGATTCCTCGCTATTCAAAGATGAGCAGAAAAAAGCGGAACTCATTTCAGTAATTGATGGCTGTGGAATGAGCTATGATGAGATCATTAATCTGATAAAAATGAAGAGCAAATAGACCTGTTCCACCCAAACGACATATGCTTCACTGGACACATAAAATATCGTTTGAGTGGAAAAACTTCAGGATGTTCACACTAATATAAATTGCTCCTTATTCTCTAAAGCAAGCTGGCCGCTTTGCGTCCAGCAAAGGGGACTGACCCCTCCAAAAAATGAAGAATAATGTCGATAAGAAGATTATAGCTTTAACATAAAGGAACTTCCAATATAAAAACAAAACTGTTGATAGCAAATCCAGTGGGCTGGACTCTCATGGATTAGTACCCCCGTCAGGCTGTGCGAAAATAGATGTTTTTTATTAGTATAATCTTATTTTTGTTTTAAAAAATACGGATATACACCAAAACTATAAGAATAAAGATAAGATAACCATTATTACTTATACATGCAAAAGTAATATGTCATATGGCTGCCAGTTATCACATATTACAAGGCCGCTTGCCATGGAACCAACAACCGCAGCTATAATAAGATTTGCAGCTTCAATCTTTGAAAGTCCATAAAATGCGGTGATGTAGGAAACACCATAGGTGCCTAAGAGGACAACATATCCGGTATATAAACCAATATATGTCAAGGATATAATCCAGGTTTTTTTATTTGACATAACAGACTTTAAGGCTTCCATAACCTTTATATTTGAAACTACTACCGGTCTTCCTTCAAGCTCATCCATTCCTGGAAGGCCCATATCTGTAGGATCATCCTTAACAAGCAGAACAACCAATATTGCAAAGACTACCATAGCCAGCCCCATATAAATGAAGGTATTTCTCCATCCGAAGGTGCTTGCAGCTATAACAAGTGGGGTTTGAGCAAGTATTGCTCCAATGTTTGCAGCTATTCCTGCAAATCCAACCATTAATGCAAAGTTTTTAGCATAAAACCATCTTGATTGAATTTTAATAAGGCATATAAATACAACTGATACTCCGATACCAACCATAAATCTTCCAAGATAAGCTACCATTATGTTAGGAGCTAGTCCAAATATTACTGAGCCTATTGCTGCAAGTATAGAGAATGAAGCAACAGTCTTCTTTGGTCCAAGTTTGTCTGCCAGTATTCCAGATGGAATCTGCATTATAAAGTATGCATAAAAATACATAGAACCAATGTTAGCAAACTGTGCTGCGCCGATTTTAAAGGTTTCTTGAAGATCAGTCTTAACAACTCCCGCCGCCATACGTTGAAAAGGTTACAAATACATATACTGCCGCAAGTGCAGTCCATACAATCCATCTGTATCTTTCTACTTTTTTAACATTCTTGTTCTTTTCTTTAGCCACAATACCAGTTTTCATGTTAACCCTCCTATATTTTTATAAATATTAAAATTCCTATGACTTAATTATACCCTCATAATTTGACAGAAAATTCGCCCAGTTCCAAGTGCAGTTTTACCTTTTCTAAATGATTTTTTGAAGTTAGTTGAGGTCTCTTTTTATCTTCTTAACGTTTATAATTCCACTTCCTTACGCGGAAGGTGCCAGCCTCATCAGATATCAGATATTACTAATATCTGATATCTGATGAGGCTGGCACCTTAAATTTAACTTTTTTACATT
>JBEQBT010000359.1:0-1794 GCA_041639705.1 Clostridiaceae bacterium
ACAGGCCGGATATTTTTGGAGAGCAAATAGTTTTTGATAAAGATGATAACATCATAGGATATAATGAAAGGATGCTGCTTACTTCAACTGATATATCCTTTGATGAGGCATTTGAAGCTGTTAAAAACTTAGATGGAGTATTTATTCCTGCACATGTGGATAGGAAATCCTTTAGTATCCTTTACAGCTTGGGGTTTATTCCTGATTATCTCCCCATTAAATTATTAGAATATCATTCAGAAGAAAGTATAAAAAACCTTATAAAAAAGGGAATACTCATTGATAAGTATAAGTATATTAAATCCTCTGATGCCCATTATCTTCATCAGATATTGGAGATGGATGAAGCAATAAGGATTAACCATATATATTCTAAAAATGATGTAGAGGACATATTTAGAAAATTAGAAATATAATTTTTATTATTCTAATTAAGGAGGGCTTTTAGATGCTTGCAGTTTTAATATTTATACTAGGTCTTTTAATAGGGAGTTTTCTAAATGTATGTATAAATAGAATACCAAGGGATGAGAGTGTTTCTTATCCGCCCTCCCATTGTACTGGTTGTGGAACAAGAATTAAGCCATATGACCTGTTACCTGTTTTTAGCTATATACTTCTTAAAGGAAAATGCAGGAGTTGTGGTGAAAAAATATCTTTAAAGTATCCACTAATTGAACTTCTTGTTGGTTTCTTATATATGGCCTTGTATATTAAATATGGAATTTCATTTGAACTTTTGAAGTTTATGGTTTTGATTTCTTTTATAGTCGTTATTGGATTTATTGATTTAGAAACTACAGATGTATATTTTAAAACCACACTTACAGGAAGTATAGTCGGTATAATACTGCTTATCATTGGTAGTTATTTAGGACTTGGCATTTGGGAATACATATACGGGGCATTGCTTGGAGGAGGAGTTATTTCGCTGATAGTTATCCTAACCAGGGGAATGGGGTGGGGAGATGCGGAAATATGCTTTCTATGTGGTATCTTTTTAGGACTAAAGCTAACCCTGCTTATGCTTTTTATTTCATTTGTAATTGGAGGAGCAACAGGGGTAATACTTATAATATTTAAGAAAAAATCCCTTAAGGATTATGTAGCATTTGGCCCGTTTATTACCTTAGCCGCCCTATTTTGCATATACTTTGGGGAGAGTCTTCTAGGTTGGTACTTCTCCATGTTTTAAGCAATGATTCACACCTTGTGAAAAACATTAACAGTAATTAAAACTGAACTCAAATATTTGAGTTCAGTTTTAATTATATGTAGTAAAAATAGAAAAAAAAGAGAAATGTGTTATAACATTAACAATTCGATTTAATAAAGTGCTAACATTGACCTTATAAAATAAGAGAAATAATTTAGCATTTTTATTTTATGAAAAAAATATGCAAAAACCAACATATTCTCTTCAAAAGTGCATTATAATCTGTTATAATGATTTTGATGAATATGTTATATTTTTAACGTTATATTTTTGGCAATGATTAATTTGCAAAATTAACTTTATTGCCTATAAACAGACTATAAATGAAACTAAATGAGTTAGAAACTTAACAATTGGAAGGGGAGAGAAACTGTGGAAAAAGAAAAAAAATGTTGCAGCAGCTGTGGTGAAAAAGATGACAGAATTGACCAAGTAAAAGAAATGATTGAAAGTAATAAAGATACAAAGGGAGCCTTAATACCTGTACTGCATAAGGTACAGCATTTGTATGGTTACCTCCCAGAGGATGTTTTACATCTTGTTTCAGAGGGATTAGATGTTCCTATGACTGAGATATA
>JBEQBT010000360.1:0-1762 GCA_041639705.1 Clostridiaceae bacterium
CCTATCCCCAAAACCACCAGGGACAAGTATTCCGTCTGCACTTTTTAGTATTTCCTCATAATTTGAAGTTTCAACATCACATGCATTGATCCAATCAATATCAACAACACAATCATTTGCAATACCCCCATGATTTAATGCTTCAACCACAGACATGTAAGCATCATGTAATTCTACATATTTTCCAACAAGAGCTATTTTTACCTTCCCCTTAAGGTTTTTCTGCTTATTTGCCATAGTCTTCCATTCATCTAGATCTGCATCTCCGCATTTAATATTTAACTTCTTAACAACAAGCTCATCAAGCCCTTCTTCATGTAGAAGCAGTGGAACCTCATAAAGAGTTTCTGCGTCCAGATTCTGAATAACTGATTCTGCTTCTATGTTACAGAAAAGTCCTATCTTATCCTTTATCTCAGCAGAAAGTGGTTTCTCGGAACGGCATACTATTATGTCAGGTTGGATACCAATACCTGTTAATTCCTTTACCGAATGCTGGGTAGGCTTTGTTTTAAGCTCCCCTGCCTTACCTAGGAATGGGACAAGCGTTACATGTATAAAACATACATTTTCCCTTCCCGCCTCGTATTTTATCTGTCTAATTGCTTCAAGAAATGGTTGACTCTCTATATCACCAACTGTTCCGCCTATTTCTGTTATAACCACATCAACGTCCTTTTCCTTTGCAACTCTGTATACTCTTTGCTTTATCTCATTGGTTATGTGTGGTATTACTTGAACTGTACCTCCTAGATATTCACCTTTTCTTTCCTTTTGGATAACTGACCAATATATCTTTCCAGAGGTTACATTGCTGTTTTTAGACAAGTTCTCATCTATGAATCTTTCATAATGTCCAAGGTCAAGGTCGGTTTCTGCACCATCATCAGTAACAAAAACTTCTCCATGCTGATAGGGACTCATCGTACCTGGGTCAATATTTATATAGGGATCAAACTTTTGAATAGAAACCTTTAGCCCTCTGCTTTTCAATATTCTTCCTAAGGATGATGCTGTTATTCCCTTTCCTAGAGACGATGTTACACCACCTGTAACAAATACATATTTCGTAGCCATAAACGACCTCCTCACCTGAAAAAATTTTATTTAATATAGCATAATAAAAATTATCTTTTAACAAACTACAACTTTTATATTGTACTTCAAAAAACTCCATAAATCAACCGATAATGTTTTATATCTAATATTATATAACAATATTAGATATAAATACCCATTAGCATCGCAATAAAAAACAGACAACCATTTTATTAGTTTGTCTGCTTTAGATTATCTATTCATATTTTAATATGTACAACCTTGGTTTATGGAAATTTATATTTTCCTTGTTGATTTCTAACACTTGAGATGAAGGTCTTTCAACACTTTCAAAATTGGCAGTAAAGTTTTCCACCCCTTCAAGATTAAATTTCAATGCTGAGGTCTTATAATGCATAGGAATTACTATACAAGGGTTTATTTGCTGAACTACTTTTACTGCTTCCTCAAAATTTATGGTGTAAACTCCCCCAACAGGTATTAGTAGTACATCGATTTTTCCAATCATCTCAATCTGAGAGGGTGTTAATTCATGTCCTAAATCCCCTAGATGGCAAAGCTTCATACCATCAATTTCATAAGTATAAACAATATTGTTTCCTCTTTTTGCACCATCTTCAGCATCATGATATGTATGTATTCCTGTGATTGGAATATCCTTAATATAAAAATTACCTACCTTATTTATCACCTCAAACTTACC
>JBEQBT010000361.1:0-1706 GCA_041639705.1 Clostridiaceae bacterium
TGTAGACCAGCTAAGCAAAGTCAAGTGATTTTAATAAATTATTTTTGCAAGTTAATAAAAATAGTTATGCAAATAGTTATGAAAAAAGAGTATCATAATCAAGCTGCCTAGATTATGCTGAAATAAAGCAGCTATTTAAAATGGAAATATTCAAATTGGAAACTTGTTTTCAGAAAGCATCTTTGCATGTTCTTCAGGAACGCGTAGTTCATAGGGCTTTTTATCCCTCAGGACAGCAAAAATATAATAGACTAACTTATGCATAACTGCTCCTAGTGCTACCATTTTGGGCTTGCTCTGGCACTTCTGCTTGTAAAAATCAAGTAATACTGGATTCGAAGGCTTCTTATCTCGTTTGGTACTTACGTTGGCAAGAGCAATCATAAAGAGCACCCTGCGGAGCAGAGGCGAGCCCCTTTTAGACATCTTGTTGCGAGTGCCGGTAAATTGCCCTGATTGCTTTACAGAAGGATCAAGACCAAAATAAGCAGCTAATTTACTTGGCTTTGAGAATGCTGAAAAGTCTCCAATTTCTGCAAGAAGTGTAGCAGCTGTCAAAAGGCCTATTCCAGTAATACTTTGGAGAAGGTCAAGTGTTAATGCCATTGTAGGCATATCCCTTGATATATCATTAGCTATTAATTGTTTAATAGCATTAATGACTTTATCCACATTTTCCTGTAGCTTTTTAACCATGGATATGTATATGTTTAACATTGCTACATTAGCAGTATTACTGATACTCAAAGGTTCAAATTCCTTTGCCTTAAGTATTAATAGTTCACACTTTTTAGTTGCCCATATGACACCTTTGTGAGAATTTTTCTGTATAAGTGAAATCAATTTTCTCTTATTGGCCTTAATCATAAGAGTAGGTGTAGGATATTCCTCAAGAACAGCAATAGCAGTCTTGCAGCAGATATCTGAAAAGACATCTTTAAAATTTAGCATAACCTGATCGATAATGCCAATAAACCTATTCTTGTATGCAGTAAGTTCATCACTCAGGTTGTAATACTGTCTGCAGAGACTTTTTAAACATTCAATATCATCGCTTGCAATATTGGTAATTCTAAGTTCTTGAAACCTGTACAGAAGGGCAACCCTTCGGGCATCTACTTTATCATTTTTCACTTTCCTTATTCCAATATTTCTGATAGAATCAGTTTGGATGGGGTTTACAACGGAAACCTCAAATCCATTTTTACAGAGTGATTGGAAAAGGATTTTGTGATAGTGGCCAGTAGATTCCATGACTATGAAAGGCCTTGAAGCAAAGTCCTTTTCCGTTTTATTAAGCAGTTCAATGGCTCTTTCAACGTCAGAGTAGGAATCATGTGTAATTTTCATACGGGCAACAACTTCATTGGATGGGGAAAGGATAGCCATTTCGCTGAAATGCTTTCCTATATCAATTCCCGCGATAGGTCTAAAATTCATTTGTAGTACCTCCATTTAAGATAAATTGGACTTAGAGTTTCCACTCCCTTCCCATGTAAGCAAACAACCTTGCATGTGACACGAGGAACCAACTGAAAAGTTGGCCTCAACCAGCCAAATCATGTAAACTTACTGGAATGGATAAATACTCTACATTACGGGTAATCGACCCATAAAGGATCGTCCCAGGGGCGAACACACTCACCCTCCAAGTCCCGTAAATTATTATATATGATTGTCAAGGTTCAGGCCAACTATTGTTGGTA
>JBEQBT010000362.1:0-1699 GCA_041639705.1 Clostridiaceae bacterium
AAATCTTGAAGGTGCTAAATATGGTTTTGCTTTTGCCTCAGGAATGGCTGCTATTACAGCAGTAATAAGCCTTTTTAAAAGCGGAGATAAAATCATTATTTCAAGTAATGTTTATGGTGGTACATTCCGGGTTTTAGATAAGGTATTTAACAATTTCGGAATAACCTACGAAATGGTTGAAACAAGGGATTTAGAGCTTCTTGAAAGCAAGATTGATTCTTCAGTAAAGGCCATCTTCATCGAAACACCTGCAAATCCTCTTATGAACATTACAGATATTGAGGAAGTATCAAAAATAGCAAAGAAGCATAATGTTTACTTAATAGTTGATAACACTTTTATGACACCTTATCTGCAAAGGCCTATTTCACTAGGTGCTGATATTGTAGTACATAGTGGAACAAAATATCTTGGTGGTCACAGCGATTTAATTGCAGGCTTAGCAGTTGTTAATGATGATGCTTTAGGACAAAGGCTTCACTTTATCCAAAACTCAACAGGAGGAGTTCTTCAACCATTTGATTCATGGCTGCTTATAAGGGGCATTAAAACCCTTGGCGTTCGAATGGATAGGCATATGGAAAACGCACAGTTTGTGGCAGAATACCTTCAAAAGCATACAGGTGTAGAAAAGGTATATTACCCAGGTCTTGAAAGCAGTGAAGGCTATGAAATCAATGCTAAGCAGGCTTCAGGCGCAGGTGGTATGGTATCCTTCGTTCTAAGTGAAAAGCACAACCTTAAAAGGTTCTATGCCTCATTAGAGCTTATGACATTAGGAGAAAGCCTTGGAGGAGTTGAATCTTTAGTTTGCCACCCTGCAAGCATGACACATGCTGCAATACCATATGAAATCAGGCAAAGGGTAGGTATTGTAGATAATCTTGTCAGGTTGTCTTTAGGTATTGAAAACAAAATTGATATCATTCATGACCTGGAAAACGCATTCAATAATAGCTTAGAGGTATAAAATTATGAATTACTATAATAACATTCATGAATTAATAGGTAAAACCCCTATTGTTAAATTAAATAACTTAGGGCTTAGTGAAAATGTGAATTTGTTTGCAAAGCTTGAGCTTTGGAATCCAGGTGGAAGTGTAAAGGACAGAATAGGGGAATACATGATTAGGGACGCTGAGGAGAAGGGAATTCTTAAAAAAGGCGGAACTATTGTAGAATCAACTGCTGGAAACACTGGAATTGGAATAGCTCTTGCAGCACTTAATAAAGGGTACCGGGTTATATTTGCAGTACCAGAGAAATTCTCAAAAGAAAAGCTTTCCATAATGGGTGCATTAGGAGCAGAAATAGTAATAACACCAAGAGAAGATGGAATGCTAGGAGCTGGAAAGAAAGCAACAGAGTTAATAGCCCAAATTGATGGTGCAATTTCTCTTAAACAATTTGAAAATCCAGCAAATCCATTGGCCCATTATGAAACAACTGGTCCGGAAATATATAATAGCCTTGAGGGCAATATAGATTATTTGGTTGCAGGAGCAGGCAGTGGAGGAACCTTTTCTGGAATTGCAAGGTATTTAAAAGAGAAAAAACCTAATATAAAGGGAATTTTAGTAGATCCATATGGCTCAACAATGGGTGGAGGAATTGAAGGTTGTTATGATATTGAAGGAATTGGCAACAACTTCATTGCAAATACCATGGATATGAGCTTGGTAGATGAGGTCATAAAGGT
>JBEQBT010000363.1:0-1649 GCA_041639705.1 Clostridiaceae bacterium
GAAGGTATTTCCTATGGAAATGCACTTACCGTGGGAATTGCACAGACCTTTGCATTGTGGCCTGGTATGTCACGTTCGGCAGCTACCATAATAGGTGGATTGTTTATTGGCTTGTCCAGAGAGGTTGCAGCGGAGTTTTCATTTTTCCTTGCAATACCAACTCTTATTGGGGCATCAGCACTTAAGCTTTATAAATCAGGTCTTAATTTTACATCTAATGAGTGGATGATATTATTTATTGGAACCCTTACTTCATTCATAGTTGCATACTTAGTTATTTCAGTATTTATGAACTATATAAAGAAGAGAAAGCTTGCAGCATTTGCATATTACAGAATAGCACTTGGAATAATTGTACTGCTGATATTGTAGTAAGGGGGAAAGATCCTTCGCTACGCTCAGGATGACAGAGCTAACCTTATAGAAATGGCAAAGTGAGCAGCTTTGCCAAATAAAGAGGATTGAAAAGGCACAACCGTTTATTACTGGTTGTGCCTTTTTAATAGCTTTAGTATGGAATCATTTTTTGAGAAATCTCTACTGTCATTTGTGTTTCCATAACTTATATTATTATTAAATCCAAGCATTTTGTTTGTTTCAAATATATCCTGTATAAACACATCTGTCTTTTCTGTCCAGGGAAGGTTTAATGTTACTATTACAGTTTTAAAGTCTGATTTTTTCAGGTTTTGAAGAGCTTTTAGTACCGTCTTTTTATTTAATTCAAATTTAGATATTATTCCCCTACTTGTTCCTGGATAGGAGAAGTCCTTTATTTCAATTGGAAGGTTTACGATAATATTTTCCAGGGTGAGCTTTGGTATATTCTCAAGCTTATTTTCAAAGACTAGGGGATGTAAGTTAACAATAAAGGTAAGGCTAGGATATTGCTTTCTAACCCTAGATATTATATCGGTCAGGGTATCATAATACACATTCTCATTAATATTATAGGAATTTAAATCTATTGAAATTCCAATAAAGTGTTCATTTTTATTATATCTTTTGGCTAGCTCCATAAGCATCTTTGAGAAATATATTCTTTCAGTGCTGTTTGAGAATATGGATGAAATACTTGAGTCCTCTGTAATTCCTGGACCAGAGGTTAGCTCTATAAAATAATCTATTTTATTTCTCTCCAATTCTGCTGCATTTTCATTAAGCATTTTTAGTGTTTTAAAGTTGGTACTATAGTTTTTATCCACCCTTCTAACACCTTCTGATTGTAGGACAACCGTGTTGAAGTTCGTTTCATCTATCATTTTTATGTTTAATGTATCAAGGTTCTTAATAGTTACAGCTTTTATATCTTCATGGATTTTTTGAGTCATTACAACCTTATCCTGCTTGGGAGTTTCCTGAACAACAGTACTATTTGGTTTTGAGTTTTCTATTATAATTTTACTGCAGGATACGAGTATTAGTGAGATAATTGCAATATATAATAATATTCTTTTCAAAGCATTCCCTCCTGTCTTTAGTAGTATATCACAAAAGGTTAAAAATGTTACTTTAATATTATTTACGAAAATGGTAAGAAATAGTTTCATAATTTGTTAAGAAAATTTATATTTTATTATGATAAAAATCACATAAACAGAGAATATATTATGGTATTATTAGAATGAAAATTAAAGGGAGGTGTATTT